>JAFPDA010000095.1 GCA_017425575.1 Lachnospiraceae bacterium
GGAACTGCCTGCATCCTGTCAGCAACCTCTTTCTGAACCATTACTGTTATACTCTCAAGAGGCACATGACTTTCAAAAAGCCCCATTATGATAGGGGTTGTTATATAATATGGAAGATTTGCAACCACTTTTATAGGCTTTCCATCATTATGCTCTATCGCAGTTTTAGCAATATCAAGTTTAAGTATATCCTCATTTACAACCGTTACATTATCATACGCTGAAAGTGTATCTGAGAGAATAGGGATGAGATTTTTGTCAATCTCAACAGCCATAACCTCTCTTGCACTCTCACAGAGATACTGTGTCATAGTTCCTATACCAGGCCCTATCTCAAGCACAAAATCATCCCTGGTTATCCCTGCTGAGGATATTATTTTTTCAAGCACATGTGTATCAATCAAAAAGTTCTGTCCGAATTTTTTCTGAAATCTAAAATCATACTTTTGCAGTATCTCAATAGTATTTTGTGGTATACCGAGTGTTGCCATGGCTCCTCCTTTTATTTTGCCTTTTTAACCGTCTTCATAACGCCTTTGGTGCTTCCTGCAGAATTTCTTGCCCACACGCGGATTTTTGCACCTGCCTTAGCTTTTTTTATCTTGAAAACATAATAATATCTTCCTGTCGAGCTGTCATATTTGCCTGTGTTCATAACATACTCATTAGCACCAATTTTAAGTGTAACCCTGCACTGCTCTTTTGTATATACCTTTGCATATTTACTTGTAGATAATGGTCTTCCAACTATAACAGGTGCAACAGGTGCTCCAAGTACAGTTGCAAATTTGCGCATTCCTTTTATTGCTCCTCTTGTACTTCTCGTGAGTACATAGACCGTATCACCAATCTTTGGTCTGGAAGAAATCTTTACACTGTACTTTCCGTTTTCATCAGTTGTTGTTATATACTCTTTTCCATTGATACATACATATATCTTTGTATCTGCTTCAGTATACTTTCCACTTATCTGTGTGCTCTTGTCAGTAACCTTATCTATGTGTATCTCGACCTGTCTGAGTGTAGAATAAAGAGTCTTTGCACTCTCAACCGTATGAGTCTTTATATATGCTCTCTTAACACCCTCGTCTGTAGTCTCATAGCCATAGACACTCATGACATCCCCTGCATTAAGCTTTCCTACCTTTACTGCAAAGAAGTCATCGTTCTGTACTCTTCCACGATATATATTATTGCCTACTTTTACGGCAACCTTACACTCCTGTGCATCAGGGATATAGCCGTATACATATCTCTCCACATCACTTGCCTGGAAAATCGTCGCTCTGTTAGGAGCTTCCTTTTGTACAGCTCTCTTTCTTGCATGACTTACTCGTCCTATATTGTCAACAGAAAATACTCTCACCTCAGTATTTGCATACTGATTTGGTATCGTTATTGAATAACTTCCATTATTCTTAACAGTTACAGGCACCTTATTTACAGAAAGTCCAGGGTCGTAGCCTTTACTTTTGAGGTAATAATCTGCACCAAGACTCTCAGATACATATGCTTTATCATCTATAACTGCATAAACCTTAACAGGTCCGTCACCTGTATTTCCACTGACAACTGTCTTATTGTTCTTAAGATTTGTTATAGTTGGACAGTTTGGGCCCACTCTCTTGACAGTTAACGTAACACTGTTGCTGGTTCTTCCCTGACTATCCTCAACATATACAGAAATCTTCTTAGAGGCTTTCTGACACGGTATAGATACCGAAAACTGACCATCTACACCTACATTTCCTGAATATACTCTGCTTCCAACATCTACAACTACTATCAGACTCGGATCTGCAGTTCCCTTTACCTTTGTATCATTATTATCAATCTTATTAACCACAGGTTTAACAAGAATCTCAGGATAAATATTTGTAACTGCAATTTTCTCTACTGTCACATTTCCGGCACCATCCGTCACACGTACAGAATACACACCACTCTTGTCAGCCTCAAAGGTATCACCATAAATATCAATAGCTCCGCCACTGACTGCATCTGTATTCCAGACTTCAGAATCTTTATTATAGTTTCCATATATATACTTTTTCTGCCCTATCCCGGATTTGTCACTTGCAATAACCCTGACAGAGACAGTCTTGTTGGTCTCTGCTTTATTATTCAGAGAAAGGACAACCGCAGGTGGTGCTGTATCAGCTTTCCACTTATCAGATATAAATTTACATGAATAATAATTAAAATCTGCTATCGAAGAATATACACTGTTACACCATTCCTTTGAAAGCAGTCTGTCCTGACCTGATTTTCCAGATACAAGCATGAACTTATAGCCATCAGGAAGCTCCAGTGTCCAGTTGCGGTTTACTGTCATATTAATATTTTCTATAGCTGACTTTGATGTAAGGTATGACTTTACAATATCCTGGAGAATCACATGCGATTTTGATATAATCTGTTCTCTTATTGCATTTGTAGCCGGTACATTGAGAGTATCTGTAATCTTATCCGTAACGACAACAAAGGTATCACTATCCTGAACACTGACTCCATTTCTTGTCAGTGATGTAACTCTGTTTGTATTGTTTATCTTCTCTCCGTCATAATTATATCTTGGCTCTACACTTGGATTTATAGTGTATTCCACTCCGTCAAACTGGAAAAATCTGTTCCACTCCGCAAGAAAATCCTCCTGTAAAAGAGAATCACCCTTTTCCTTATCTACATAATCGGCTATAACCAGATCATTCCAGTTCTTTTTATCAGACGTGTATGCTGTCTGATATATCGAAGCAGACCACTCTATCCATTCTCTGAGCTGTGCCCCTGTCACTTTATAAATATATACATATCTGTGATAATTAGCTATCGAGTCAACATTTCCCTCGACAAGATTTCCTGTAAGATCCGAATAATCAGAACCTCCTTCGGAACCATACTTTGTATACCTTGTAACCGAGACTATAGGTGTATTGGCATATTCTGCCGCATTGTTCACAATATAATTAGATGCATAATCAATCTGGGCATTATGCACCGTCTGAATAATCTCATTTCCCTCTAAAGGAGCTGAATAATTATTCCAGTTTACGCCGTCAGCTATTGTTCCCATGCTGTTCTGACAGTATGCTTTAAGCTTTGCATCCCATTCAGACATTGTGTTACATATTTCCTGATTTGATATTATATCTGATGTAACTTTTCTTATCTCATAAGAAGAGTCATCAACCACTACTTTATTTTCACTGTTAAGCTTAAGATTAAGGTCTACTACTCCGAGACCTCTGCAGCTGTCACGAATCATTACCACTCTTTTTCCATTTACAAGACCAGTCTGCTTGTCTATATTTGGAAGTGAATAATGAATATCATTCTTATCCGCAGATGGAAAATCAATATGCTCATGACCGCCAAGCACAACATCGACATCACTAATCTTTGTGAGTGCATAGTTTACATTGGCAGACCTCGGAGCAGGATTCTCTGTACCAAATCCGGAATGGGCAAGCACAACTATTATATCTGCTCCCTGCTGCTTAAGCGAAGCCGCCTGTTTCTTTGTATTCTCAACTATATCCTCTGTGGCAAGCTTATTTTTGAAAGCTTCAGTTCTTGTAGAGAGACTTGGCACTGTCTCACCTATGATGCCGACTTTTACATTCAACACTCTGCCATAAGAATCTGTAAGCTGTTTTTCAATTATTTTATTCTCAACACCAAATGCAGTCTCTCCATTTATGCTTGAATAAACATTGGAAAGCACACATTTGCTCATAAGTCCTGACATATTCATCTGATTAACAGCATAATCATAGCTGTAATCAAACTCATGATTGCCAAGAGTTATGGCATCATAATCAATAAGTGTCATAGCCTTGTATACCGGCTGAAGAGCAGTAGAATCCTGTGCATATATATAGTCTGAATTAAAATCCATAATACTGTCACCAAGATCAAAAGTCAGATAATTATTCTTATTAACCTGCCCTCTTGCCGTATTTATCATTGTATAAATTTTATCAAGACCCTTATTTACACTTTTGCCTGTCTGGTAATCATACGAAGTCACCTGACCATGTATATCCGTGGTAAATATAAGCCTTAATTTGCCTTCTGTTGCTGTCGAAACAGGTGTTTCCGTCGGTGAGGCTGTCTCACTCTGAGCCTGTGATACCTCTTCAGTAACCTCGTCTGCATATGCTGTTGCTGTATTTCCAAAAGATAAATCCACAGGAAATACAGCTGATAAAATCATCAATACACTTAAAATGATACAAATGCGTTTTTTTCCCATAATTTTAATAACCCTTTTCTTTTAGATAAATATAAGTACGCTCACTATTCTTATCGTCTATATACTCGAAGTAATGATGATGTTCTGCCTCTTCCTTCTCATTCAATGTGAAGTCCTCAGCTATGCACTTATCAATTTCTTCTAAAAGCTGGTCTCCCGTAACTGCCCTTCTTCCAAAAAGCTCTGTCTCCATATCAATATAACTTCCATGAGCCATATCATACTGCTCATAGTCAAACTGATAGAAAATAACCGGTTTTTTCTGATAATATACATCCCAGCATACACTTGAATAATCTGTAATCAGCAAATGACATTTTTTCATAATCTCATTTAAAGGCTCCTGCCCAAACGGAACAAGGGTAATATTGTCTGCTGTCTTCTTAAAGTTCTTAAGATATCCTGCAAATTTCGGATGAATATAAAATATCATTCGTGTATTATTGTTCTCAAGCATAGCCGAGAGACGCTCGCTCTGTAAAAGACTAGAATAGTTTTTATAATATGCACTTGCAAGAAACTCTTCATCGCTTACCTCCTCAAGCCATGAACGCCATGTAGGCATAAGAAGAATCATCTTATCATCTTTAGTCGATGTATCTTCAAGCACATCCCATCTTGTAAATCCGGTTATAGGTGCTTTACCACGTGAATAACTCAGATATTTTACAACTATATCCTGCTCAAACTGCGAAGTAGTAGCAAAATATGTCATAGGACTGCTGCCATGCTTTCCAAAAAGCGGTGCAACCTGTTTGAGTGCAGTAACACCATGCTGTAAGAAGAATATAGGTCTCTTGTCAATCTTAGATCTTATAAGACTTGTCTTGCATCTCCATGCATATAAATGTGTTCTTGAGTCAGAAGCAACATAAAGTACTGAAGCCAGTACATAAAGACAGTGCTTAAAACTCATAAACTGTATTATATGGTCATCATATGTCTTAATCTTGTCATAGTCAGCAGATTTTTTATCAATTACATAGTATATATTCTTCTTTTCCTCTTCAGAAAGATTTTCCATGCAGTATTTAAAGAAATAATAGCCGTTATCCTGTGCCATTGAACAGAACTTCTCATAGACAAGCCATATCTTTCTGCGCTTAAGTATTCTCTTTGTAAACGCATAAGCTATAAGCGCTGACATCTCTTTAATCTTTGTTGAATATACATCATATGGTGAATCCTGACGGTAAAGGAATGCAAGACATCCGCCCTTTGTATAGTAAGGGAATGTCATATAACCTTCTCCCGCAAAGTACTGACGGTTTGTGAGATAGAAATTATATTTCCAGTAATTACCTGTAAATCTTGCACGCACCTCGTTTTCACGTCCATGTTTTTCCACAAGAACTCTGAGGTCCCAGTATAACTCTCTCAAAGGCATATCAGAAAAATCTATCTCTGCAATAATATTGTAATGTATACCAGACTCTTTAACTGTATATTTTACAGGAATATCATAGCTCACTGCACTTCTGTAACGCAAAACTACATCTTTTATAGTCATTCCCGGCTGTTTTTTCATCTTCATATATACTTTTGAAACAGCTTTTGATGACTTTATCTTCTTAATCTTTGCCTGTGTATATTCATTAACTATCTTTTCAGGCTTGCACAGGCATATTCCAAAGTTTCTCTTTCCCATTCTCGCATAAGGAAGTACTGCAAGCTCACCTTCCTCATATTTCCTGCCAATCTTCTCCTCAGGATTTCCAACCTCTGAGATAAAACAAGGCTCAAGATATCCCTCAGGTTTATCAAATTTTTCAACCGCAGCATCAGCTTTTCTCGCAAGCTCTTCATTCTTAAAAAGTCCTATAAAGCTCCTGCCTGTCGATTTATCTGTAAGCTCCGCCGCAAACTGGTATCTTCCAGTAGGAATCATTTTTGACTTCCAGTCCATAAAGTCTTCAACAAATATGCCTGTATTTTTCTCATCAGAAGTAACTTCTCTCGCACAGATAATATTGTTGACTGCATCGAGAAGCATAAACTTAGCAGGTGTATATTTATCTTTATCTGCAAGAGTTATACATATCTTATTTTCCTTTGTCTCAAGAGATGCTTCAAGCAGTACCTTCTGTGTATATGCTGTACTGCAGCCCTCTTCTGCCGAATAAAACTCTCTTGTATACGGAGCTGTAACCTGAAGTCGTGGGAATGTTCTCTTAAGTTCTCTCTCCTGAAGTCTCTCTTTTACCGACTGAACACCGAGCTTGCTTAAAACCTCCTCTGTATAAGTTCTCGGAGTTGTATTGGTTATAACTACATAGTCAAAATTATCATTATAATAATCATAAAGGATACAGCTTATATTTTTCTTAAACCATCTCTTTTCGAACTGAACTATATCATTAGGCTGAACACTCTGACTGATGGCTTCAAAATCCTCTTGGCAGGTAAGTCTTGTAGGATGTACCACTCTTCTTGGCACTTTGGCATTTGCAGAGTAATCCTCCACTATCATTCCGTCTTCCTTGCCATATAACACAAGGTCAAGCATCTTCTTTGGCGCATCAAGCGAGTCATATTTGATAAATTTCTCACAGTAATCACCGTCATCATAGCTCGCAGTAAGAATCTTCTCTGTGGTAAGCCAGTCCGCAAGCTCTTCAATCTCATAGAGCTTTACAAAAGGAAGCTCTTTTATATCCATATACATTCCACGGTCAGCCATATACTGGTCATAGTCATACATATAAAGTATAATAGGCTTTCTTGTAACTGAGAAATCAAAGAATACGCTTGAATAATCTGTGATAAGCGCATCTACACAGTTAAGAAACTCATACTTGTCAACATCCGCCGGAAAGCTTGTAATGTGCTTATATTCTCCAAGCTGGATAGCATTCTTAAGTATAGGATGGAAGTTTACATAGAGCATCTGGTTATCCTGCATCCTGTCATCAAGATATTTCATCATCTGTGAAATCTCTTTTCCATATGAATCAAATTTGACAGAATGGTTACTCGTACCTCTCCATGTAGGCATATATGCATATACTACCTTATCCTCAAGACCAAGCTGCTTTCTCACTGAAACTGCCTTCTCTTTATCCATAAAGATACTGTTTCTTGGATATCCGCTTAATGCAACCTTACCTGTATACAGGGAGTTAAGGTTGTAATCCTTCATAATCGCATCTTTTGTAAACTCATTTGGATGCATAAGATATGTCGCCTGAAGGAAATTGTGCTGTACATTGTACATAGATTCTATTCCCTTGCGCATCTGCTTACCAAGAGTTTTCAAAGGTGTTCCATGCCAGGTCTGAAGATATACCTGCTCATCCTTCTTTATAAAATAAACAGGAAAAGAACTATTATTTATAAGATATTTTGCCGTAGCAAGAACTTTGAGATACTCATAAGAAGAGATAGCCACAAGTTTTACAGGGATATTATTTGCCTCTATAAACTTCTTGTGTGTATCGTAATCGTCTGTATTTGTACTGTAATAAATCTCATATTTATCAGCATCCGGACGTGAGAGAAGTTCCTTCAATATATAAAAAGGAGAATCAGATATAGTAGAACCATGAAATGACTCAAATAATATTCTGTTTTCAACAACCTCACACTTTTTATAATATTTTCCATAAAAGAATTTCATCTTAGGTGCTCTTGATACAACTCTTCTGACGTTATTCTTCGCAACGTTCAAACCACTTACTGCTTTTTGTTTCAATTTTTTAATAAACATTTTTACAAAGTCCCTTTCCAATGTTTGTTTTATACACAACGTAAAGGACTGCCATATAATCTGACAGCCCCATAATCACTACTTCTGTTCACCAAGTCCAAGGTCTTCTTTTATCTTGGTAGTTGATATTCCTTCTGTTCTTGGCAGATACACCACTTCACAGTAGTCTTTAAGGAAGTCAAACTTGCCTTCCCAGTCATGCCCCATAACAAACACATCAATATCATTATCCTGAACATCTTTTATCTTCTGTTCCCATGTATTTTCAGGAATAACCTCATCAACATACCTCACAGCCTCAAGAATCTTTTTGCGGTCCTCAAATGAATAGTATGCCTTTTTATTCTTTATTGCATTGAACTCATCTGTTGATATACAAACCAAAAGATAGTCACCAAGCTCCTTAGCTCTTCTGAGAAGATTGATATGACCTACATGCAATAAGTCAAATGTTCCGTAAGTAATTACTTTTTTCATCTTTAACTCTCGTCTCCTAATCAATCGTGTACAAAATTTGTTTTACACTGTATAATAACACGATTTATATCAGTTTTTCAACTTCTGAAATAAAATATTCCATTTCCTCCTGAGTTCCAATTGAAATTCTCAGATAATTATCAATTTTTTCTGCATTAAAATGTCTTACATATATATGTTTTTCACGCAGTTTTGTAAATATTTCATTTGCATGTACAGTCTCATGTTTTGCAAAGATAAAGTTGGTCTTTGAGTCGCCAAATGTAAATCCAAGTCTCTTAAGCTCTTTCTTCGTCCACTCCCTTGTATCAACAATCTTCTGCTTTGTCTCCTGAAAATACTCCTCATCCTCAAGAGCTGCCACACCAAGCGCAACTGAAAGTCTTGTCATAGGATAGCTGTTATATGAGTATCTGACATCATTCATAGCCTTTATAAGCTCTTCATTTGCCATTGCGTAACCTATACGCATACCTGCCATAGACCTTGATTTTGAATATGTCTGTACAACAACTACATTATCATATTCTTTTATAAGGTCAAGTGCTGAATAATCACAAAAATCGACATATGCCTCGTCTATTATAACCACAACATCCTGATTGTGCTCAATTACATCTCTAAGGAAAGCTTCATTCTGCTCAATACCTGTAGGTGCATTAGGATTTGCAAGTATAACACCACCATTTTCCTTATAATAATCCTCTGCCACAATATTAAAGTTCTCATCAAGTGCAGGTCTCTCATAAGGAATATTAAAAAGCTCTGCCCATACATTGTAGAATGAATATGTTATATCCGGGAATAACACCGGCTTTTTACCATTAAAGAATGTCATAAATGCTATTGCAAGTACATCATCTGAGCCCACACCGACAAACACCTGATTTGAATTTACATTATATCTCTTTGCTATCGCATCAACAAGAAGCTGTGAATTTGGGTCAGGATAAAGTCTTAATGTATCAATATCAAAATCCTTCATAGCCTGCAAAACCTTTGGAGAAGGCGGATATGGATTTTCATTTGTATTTAACTTTACCATATCCTTTTCATTAGGCTGCTCGCCCGGAACATATGGCTCTACTCTTCTTAAATTATCTCTCCAGTCAC
>JAFPDA010000096.1 GCA_017425575.1 Lachnospiraceae bacterium
CCTGTTTCACTTGTCTAAATTTCCATCTGCTGCGTTGTCGTCAATCGACGATGCCACCGCATCGCCTCATTCCTCCGCCTTGCAGAATGAAAATTTATCCTGCGTGAAACATGTCGCCAATTAGCGTGGATTATACTAGTTTTGTGTGTCATGCCACAGTTTATAATTGAACTGTGGCATTTTTTAACTTTAAAAATTTGAACTTATTTGCTATAGTAGTAGTAGCATTGGTAAGTTTTATGAAAAAATTAACATGAGTAAGAAAGGAATTAAGTAAAATGAGAATTGCAGTAACATATGATAATGGAGAAGTTTTTCAGCATTTTGGAAAAACAGAGTCGTTTAAAATTTATGAAGTAGAAGATAACAAGGTGGTTTCAAGTGAAGTGATTGGTTCTAATGGAGCCGGACATGGAGCACTTGCAGGACTTCTTGCAGAAAAGCAGGTCAATGTAGTGATCTGTGGCGGTATTGGTGGGGGTGCACAGGAGGCATTATCTGAGCAGGGTATAGAGGTATATTCGGGAGCAGAAGGCGATGTTGATGCGGCAGTAGAGTTATATTTAAAGGGAGAACTTGTATCTACAGGTGTAAACTGTGACCACCATCACGAAGAAGAAGGTCATTCATGCGGTCACTCGTGTGGAGGATGTCATGGAGGATGTGGACCACAGGCTATAATAGAGGGACGCAATGTTAAAAAGACATGCCGAGTACATTATCGTGGAACGTTTAATGATGGAACACAGTTTGATTCATCATATGACCGTGGGGAACCACTTGAGTTTGTGTGTGGAATAGGCATGATGATTAAAGGCTTTGATGCGGCTGTAGCTGATATGGAAGTCGGACAGAAGGTAAATATTCATCTTATGCCTGAAGAGGCATATGGTTATTCTGATCCAAATGCAATCTTTACAATTGAGACAAGCCAGATGGACGGTTCAGAGGACTTGAAGGTAGGAGAGAGAGTTTATCTTTCAAATGCTATGGGACAGCCATTTCTGGCAACAGTTACAGCGAGAGAGGGTTCAACAATTACTTTTGATGCAAACCATGAGATGGCAGGCAAAGAACTTAACTTTGAGATAGAACTTGTAGAGGTATGCTGATACGATTGTATTCAATGTTATGATTGAAAAAAGGGTTGCTTTGTGATATCCTAATACTAAGATATAAAAGGTATAATGTAGTACTTAAAATAGAGTTTCGGAGTAAAAAAGTTTACAGATAAGTAATTGAGTGAATTGCATATTTATACTTTACGAGTAGGAGGGAAAAAAATGGGTATTTTTAAAGCAAAACATAATGATGTTGTAGTGGCTTTGTCAGAGCTTAAACCTATTGACTATGCATCACAGGATACATACATAGCAGACATATATAATCGTCTTTACTCAGGCAGAAAGGAATTTGCAAGTATATATGATTTGAATGTATCTGCTGTTGCAGAGATAAGCGAGCTGGATCAGGAAATTAAGTTTTATACTGAAAAACTTCAAAATATAACACAAAATATTGCTGATTTGACAAAGGAGATTCATGCTGCTGCTACTGAATCTACAATTGTAGCAGAACAGGTTGCAGCAAGACATGAAGATTTGACTAATACAATAATTGATGTATCAGAGCGTTCTAGTGATGTATATCAGAAGATAGAGGAAGGTCAGAATGAGCTTACGGAAATAAGAGAACTTTCTGATGCAACCATAAGAGTTTCAGAGACAATGCATACAGATATGAGAGAACTTTCTGATGTTATTGGCAAAATGAATGATGTTATCGAAGGCATTAATTCCATTTCTTCGCAGACTAATCTTTTATCTTTAAATGCTTCGATAGAGGCGGCGAGAGCTGGGGAGGCTGGAAAAGGATTCGCAGTGGTAGCGGATGAGATTAGGGCTTTGTCAGATGAGACTAAAGAGCTTACTCAGAATATGGAAAAATTTGTGATTGGAGTACATGATGCATCACAGAAAAGTGTTCAGAGTGTTGAAGATGCAATCAATTCACTTGAGTCTGTCAATGACAGGATAAAGCATGTATGGGAGCTTAATGAAGAAAATCAGAATCATATAGCTACTATAAATAGTAATATAAGTAATCTCGCGGCAGTAAGTGAAGAGATTAGCAGTTCTATGAATGAGATAGAGGCTAAATCCTCAGAGATAGAAGAATCATGTGGTGTAATGAAAGATAATACAATAGGTCTTGAGGAAGTAAGTCAGAGCTGTATAGAGGCAATTAAACCTTTAGCTACTATTGAAAGTGGTATGGACAGAGTTCTTAAGCAGATGGGAGATATGTCAAATGATCCTTTTTATGCATTAAATAAAGATGAATTTATCTCTTATGTCGACAGGTCTATAGATGGACACAAAATGTGGATTGAAAAACTCAAAAAGATTGTTGATGACAGAAATATTATTCCACTGCAGTTAAATGACAGAAAATGCCGTTTTGGACATTTTTACTGTTCAATTGAGTCACCTGTTCCGGAACTTAGCTCTGTATGGAAAGATATAGGAGTATATCATGGCAAGTTACATAGATATGGTTCTGATGCTATAAAAGCATTATTTAATGGAGATTATTCCGGTGCTGAAGAACTGTATAGAAGTGCAAAAAATTGTTCGGTAGAGCTTGTTGGTAAGCTTAATGATTTTAAATCAAAGTTTCTGGAACAGACAAGTAAATAGATTAAATTATTGTAATTGTTAAAAAATCCTCAGATTTAACTAAAACTACCAATTCAGTGCCATAACTTATATAATTAGGGCACTGAATTGGTAGTTTATTCATTATATCAGTCAATAATTCGGAAAAATACTTAATAGGAAAATTTCTTAATACATGTCCTCAAGTGTTATGGTTCTCACATTTATCTTTTCTTTATTCTCCAAAATCCAGTTAGAAAAACCACCCAGAGAAAAAAGAAAATAAGCTGCTGTAATGTATTTTCTGTCGATAAGACCGTTTTTTGCCATTAAATCATCGAGTATTGATTTATCAATTGGTGCATTTCTGAATTTACATTCTCCTAGTATTGCTTTATTTGACTCTGTGTCAAGTCCTACGACATCGATATCTGTCTGTTCTCTGTTTTTTGGATTTGTTCCATTCCACTTTCCTGCTTCCATGACAGAACATGGCATGTCATCTGAAAAAGCATTTAAAAGTATATAGTGGCGGCACATTTTCTCAAAAATCTCTCCCATATATTCATGTAATTTAGGCTTTACATGTCTTAAATAATAATTATGGCCATTGTTAATTTCGATTGCAGGTACAGCTCGAGGAATGAATATATGCCAGAATCTAAACATTCCATCTGCTAATACATACTGAATCTTTTTTTTATTCTTTTCTTCTGTAATGCAATATGTTTTCTCAATAATTCTTGTCTCTATTAAATGCGATAATATATTGTGAATAGAAGCATTTTCAAGTCCTGTTTTATCTTTAATTTCGACAGCCTTATTAGCACCATTTGCAACAGCTGAGATAACATCTTCGTATACTGGTGCATTTTTAAATTCCTGCACAAGTAGATTATGTGGCTCCTCATACAAAAAACCAGAAGGGGTAAAAAATAAATCTATAATATTCTGATCCATGGACTTACCCGAATCAAACATGGAAATATACTTTGCAACACCGCCTGTAAGACCATAGCATATAGCTTTTTCTTCTGCTGTATAGTCTGGTACAAACATAGCTGTATCTATATAGTCGAACGGTTTTAAATCAATCTGCATAGTACGTCTGCCATATATAGGACTTTTACTGCTAAGTACTTCATTTTCAATAAAACTTACAGAAGAACCACTTAAAATAAGGAATATATTCTTAGTCAGCCAGCAATTATCTATCTCTACCTGCAAAAGCGACAGAAATGATTTATCAGCCTCAGCCAGATATGGCAGTTCATCAATTACAATAATAAGCTTTTTGTTGCCAATATTAGTGGATATTATGTTAAGAATATCCTTTATATCAGTGAATTTTATGCCGGTAATGCCTGGCATAAAGTAATTTACAACATATTCTCCAAATAACTCCAGATTTCTGTTAAGACTTCCTTTTATAGCTGTAAAAGTTATGTGCTCTTTATCATGTATAAATTCATTTATAAGTGTAGTTTTTCCAATACGTCTGCGTCCATAAATAATACACATCTGAAAAGTATCTTTTGCATAAGCATTTTCCAGACTTTGAAGTTCGTTTTTTCGTCCTATAAATTTTCCAAGCATATAATCACCTCTTTATAGTAAAGATATTTATAGTAAAGTTATTTTTACTATAATATACTTTACTATATATAATATAATTATGCAAGATTAAGAAATAATAATTTAATAAATACCAGTATATGTTAGTCATTTATTCTAATAATATTTACATTTACAAAGTAACCTCTTTTTGTATATAATAAGACGGATATATCAAATTAAAAAGAGTCAAGGAGGTTATAAAAATATGGGAAAGATTTTTAGATTTGATAAAGATGTGGATACAGACCAGATTATTGCTTCGCAGTATCTTTTGTTTCCAACAATAGATGAAATGAAGGTTCACACTTTTGAGTCACTTAATTCTGAGTTTGCTTCAACAGTTAAACCGGGAGATTTTGTTGTGGCTGATGAAAACTTTGGATGTGGTTCTTCAAGAGAGCAGGCACCTAGTGTTTTAAAGGCGCTCGGTGTTAAGGCTGTAATTGCAAAATCATTTGCTCGTATATTTTATCGTAACTCCATCAATATAGGAATGCCGGTAATTGTTAGTAAAGAACTTTATGATGCAGTGGCTGATGGGGATGAGATGGAGCTTGACCTTGAGAAAGGCCTTATTACTACATCAAATGGCAATACATATTCATGCACAAAACTTCCTGCACAGATGCAGGCAATTCTTGATCAGGGCGGACTGATCGCATCACTTAATAAGGAGGATTAAACCATGGGAATGACAATGGCGGAGAAAATTATTGCATGTGCTGCCGGAGTGGAGACAACAAAGGCTGGAGATATAGAGACAGTTACTCTTGATAAAATGATGAGCAACGATGGAACTACTCATCTTACAATAGACATGTATAACAATAAAATAAAAAATCCAAGGATTGCTGATCCTGACAAACTTATCTGGATAGTAGATCACAATATTCCTGCAGACAGCCCAAAGACTGCTGCTTCACATAAAAAGATGCGTGACTTTGCAAAAGAACACGGCATTACATTTTATGAGGGTGAAGGTGTATGCCATCAGGTTATGATGGAAAATCATGTGCGTCCTGGTGAGCTTATATTTGGAGCTGATTCACATACATGTGCATACGGAGCACTTGGCGCATTTGGTACAGGTGTTGGATGTACAGACTACTTATATGCTATGGTTACAGGAACCTCATGGCTTCTTGTACCAGAGACTATAAGATTTAACCTTACAGGAAAACTTCCAGAGGGAGTATATGCAAGAGACCTTATTCTTACTATTATCGGAAAGATAAGTGCAAACGGTGCCAATTATAAGGCAATGGAGTTTGCAGGAGAGGGACTTCATACACTTTCAATGGCTGACAGAATTGCTGTATGTAATCTCTGTGTTGAGGCTGGTGCAAAGACAGCACTTATGGAGGTTGATGATATTGCAATGGATTATCTGAAAGAGCATGGACGTGAGCCAAAAGCTATATTTAAATCAGATGATGATGCAGTATTTTCAGAGGTTTACGATATTGACCTTTCTACAATAGAGCCTATTGTTGCAAAACCTCATTTTGTTGATAATGTTGTAAAAGCTTCAGAATGTTCAGGCGTTAAGATTGATGAAGCATTTCTTGGCTCTTGTAACAATGGACGTATCGAAGATTTAAGAGTTGGTGCAGCAGTAATAAAAGGAAAGAAAGTTGCTCCTAAGGTAAGATTTCTTGTTGTTCCTGCAAGCCGCAGTGTGTACAAACAGGCTATGAAAGAAGGATTGCTTGATATATTTATGGAAGCCGGAGCTATGGTAATGAATCCTAACTGTTCTGTATGCTGGGGAGCCTGCCAGGGCGTTATCGGTGAAGGAGAGACTCTTATATCGACAGGTACAAGAAACTTTAAGGGACGTGCAGGACACAAAGATTCTTTTGTATACCTTGCATCTGCGGCAACAGTTACAGCTTCAGCGATAGCAGGAGAGATAACTACTGCTGACAGAGTTTAAATTTATATATAAGTAAAATGGAGAGAAATATAATGAGTGATACATTTACAGCAAAAATATGGGTGCTTGGGGACGATATAGATACAGATATCATTCTTCCAACAGAATACCTTGCACTTAAAAGTGTTGAAGATATGAAACCTTACGCATTTTCACCACTTCGTCCGGAACTTGCCGGTCTTATACAGCCGGGGGATATGATAGTGGCAGGCAAGAACTTTGGTTGTGGTTCTTCGAGAGAGCAGGCTCCTGAGGTGGTAAAAGCACTTGGAATTTCGTGTGTTGTTGCCAAATCATATGCGAGAATCTTTTTTAGAAATGCGATAAATAACGGACTTCTTTTAATTGAAAATGCAGAACTTTATGATGCAGTTACAGAAGGTGATACTGCGACAGTTACACCTGGTGAGAAGATTGAATATAATGGAAAGACATATGAGATAGCTTCACTTCCGGAAAATCTTATGGAGATACTTAATGCTGGCGGGCTTGTAAAGGCAATGCGCAAAAGAAACGGTATAGGAGAGTAAAATGGGACATACACTTATTGAAAAAATTATTGGAAATAAAGTTGGAAAAGAGGTAAAACCCGGTGACATAGTAACTGTTGATGTTGACTGGTGCATGATAGATGATATCATGATTCCTTTTGCAGTACAGAAATTCGAGGAGATGGGATTTACAAAAGTATGGGATCCTGATAAGGTTGTTTTGATATATGACCATTTCCTTCCTGCTACACAGACGGATGATTCAAGACATTTCAGGGCAGGTGATGAATTTGCTGAAAAATATGGTCTTAAAAATGTTCACAGAACAGATGGAATCTGTCATCAGCTTATGACAGAAGCTGGATATGTAAAACCGGGAGATATTGCGTTTGGTACAGACAGTCATACAGTTACATATGGATGTGTTGGAGCATTTTCAACAGGTATAGGATACACAGAGATGGCTGGAATCCTCGGAACAGGAAAGCTCTGGATAAAAGTTCCAGAGTCTATAAAGGTTGTTGTTGATGGAAAGCTTCCTGAAAATGTGACATCAAAAGACGTTATACTGCGTGTTATAGGAGATCTTACAGCTTCAGGTGCAACATATCAGTCTATTGAGTTCTGTGGAAGTACTATTGACGATATGAGTGTGGCGGCCAGAATGACTATGTCAAATATGGCAGTTGAGGCAGGTGCTAAATGTGGTGTCTTTGCTCCTGATGAAAAGACAGCAGAATACTGTGGAATTGAATATACAGATAAGGAAAAATCACTTCGTGCAGATGAGGATGCCGTATATACAAGAGTTCTTACATACAAAGCAGAGGAACTTGTGCCTGTTATGGCATGTCCTTCGCTGGTTGACAATATTAAGCCAGTTTCAGAGGTTAAAGGGACAAAGGTTGACCAGGTATTTCTTGGTTCATGTACAAACGGAAGACTTGAAGACCTTCAGAAAGCAGCATCTATATTAAAAGGAAAGAAGGTTGCACCATATGTGAAGATGATAGTGACACCTGCAAGCCGTAAGATATACAGAGAGGCTCTCGCAGATGGAACTTTGGAAATCCTTTCAGATGCCGGTGCTATCATCACAACTCCCGGATGTGGTCTGTGCTGCGGAAGAGGAGGCGGTATCCTTTCAGACGGAGAGGCTGTAGTGGCTACAAATAACCGTAATTTCCTCGGAAGAATGGGAACAAGTAAAGTTCAGATTTATCTTGCGTCACCTGCTACAGCAGCAGCCACTGCAATTGCCGGTGAGATTACAGAAGCATAAATTTAACTGATATATTGTGAATGTCTGTTTTACATCTGTGCACATTCTCACAAAGTATTTTTAATGTATTTATATACAGCAAGAAAAAGCCCTGCCATTTATTTAGCAGGGCTTTTAATAGTCGTCTGAATTAGTTGTTTACACGATGATGAACTTCATCTGTGCTTGCAGTGATAGGAAGAAATGTATATCCATTCTTTTTACCATATTTTATTATTCGTTCTAAGGCATCTATAGTTTTGTCATTACCCATAAAATCGTGCATAAGAACTACATTGCCACGATTTTTATAAAGTCCTGAAGTTACATGTCTGTATACATCATCTGCGGTGCGTGAACCACCGGCATCACCGGAATCTACATTCCAGTCAAAGTAATGATATCCCCATGAATGTATGTCTTTGGTTATAGCTGTCATTACACCCTTGTTATAGCGGCTTACTGTATTTGAACTTCCGCCAGGGAAACGGGAAACAGTACACCATACGCCAAACTTTTTGAAGAATAAATTTTGAAGTTTATCAAGATTTTCGTGATAAATAGGTACAGATTTGTAAATCTGGTCATATTTATGCTGGAAACCATGCATTGCCAGAGTGTGTCCCTCATCTATAACTCGCTTGGTAAGGTCAAAATCATTTCCGGCAGGTCTTAATTCAAAGAATGTAGCCTTGACATTATTCTTCTTTAATATATTCAGGATTTTAGTTGTAGAATAGCGGTTTGGACCGTCATCAAATGTAAGGTATATTCTGTTTTTGATTCGCTTTGTAACTTTGAGATTGCAAGTATATGTACGGCCGTCAGCTTTTCCTGTAATTACAGCAGTTCCTTTCTTCTTTGCAGTAACCTGTCCGTCTTTTGAAACTGTGGCAACAGATTTGTCTGACGATGTCCACGATTTAACTTTGGTATCATTGCTGAACTGAAGGTCGAGATGTTCATCCTTCATCATAGTAAATTCAGGATATACCATGCCTTTTTTTCTGACATTGACACGGCATTTTATCGTAGCTTCTTCTGTTTTTACTGTTATAACAGCTTTTCCTGCTTTTAATGCATGCAGATTGCCGCAATCATCAACAGATACATATTTAGGTTTGCTGCTTTTATATTCAGCTGTCTCGTCTGTGATATCAGCTGCTTCTGTGAGACTATAAGATTCACCCATAAAAAGACCAATATTTTTTATTCTTTTAGGTTCGTCAGTAGTAGCAGCATTTGCCTCAACAGCTGAATTAACTGATTGGGAATCTGACTTTTTATCAGTGCCGGAAGAGCATCCGGTTATTGAACATAATAGTAAAAGTCCAAGAGTTAATAATAATTTCTTTGTTTTTTTCATGATAATCCTCATTTCTATATCTACAAATATCTGCAAAAAATATCATATTGTGTTATTATATAAAAGTCAAGAACATTAGTTAAGTGCGAGGGGATGATAGAATTATGAATAAATTAATTAAGGCACTGAGTGGAGTTGTTCTGGTGATTATTATTTTTATGGCAGTAAAGGAATTTTGTAGTTCTACAAAAGATATATTTGTGTTAGGCAAGACGGCTGACAGAGAAAGGATGACAATAGTAGCTACATGGAATCCTGAAGAAAAGATACTTGATAAGGAATCAGAAGATAATGATGTGGAAAGTATAGCAGATTCAGAAGAAGATATGGAAATTACTGCAAATGAAGATAAAGAAGTTGTGCCGGTTATAATGACTCCGAAACCAACATTAAAAATGTTACAGATAAATAAAAAGCTTATAAAAAATGCTGAGATGGAAAAGCGTACATTTGAGGAAATAGAGGACAAATCAGGCAAGAGAGAACAGACAGAAAAACTAGCAAAATCATTTGTAGGAAAAATACGTTATCTATGGGGTGGAAAGCCTTCTGACAGTGATATTGCAGGAAAAACGGTCCCGAGTGCACTTGACTGCTCAGGTTTTATACAGTACATATATTCTTCGGTTAATGGAAAGAGAATAAATGAGCTTGGCTCTACTATTGCAATATCTGGCATCCAAAAAATAAATAAAAGTGAACTTAAGGTGGGAGATATCGGGCTTAAATTAGGCACAGGTTCACTTTATTATGATGCGGATGGAAAAGCATATGGTGAACCTGGAAGTGCAGCGTCTTCAAATTTGTCAAAAAGGAAAAAAGCTGATAATATGGTAGAAACATATACGAGAAAGTGCAGAAAGATTAAGGCTTCAATTAAAATTGCAAATGGACGTATTGACAGGTTAGAGGAGGATATACGGAAGTATGAAAGGCTTGTGGATGAGCATAATCAGCCTGTGGCTGGGGATTTAGAAACGGAAAGTGAACAGCAGAAGGAAGGTGCTGAAATTTCTGATAAAATAGAAGAAAGTACAGTTAAAAGTACTGTCAGAGAAAATGGGATATCTGGGTATAAACTTGATATAAAAAATGCAAAGAAAGAGGTTAAGTCTTTAAAAAATAAGATAAATAATGATAAAAAGAGGCTTAAGTCTGTCAATGATAACGTTAAAAAATGGAAGGAAATAGAGAGTCAGTATGATGCTGAAATTGAAAGGAGTATTGACCATGTAGGAATTTATTGTGGTACCAATGAAAATGGAGAGCAGATGTGGTGTCACTGTTCTTCATCAGGTGGTGGAGTTGTATTTCAGGCAACAGACATATTTAAACATTATTTCAGGTATTATAAATAAAGAGGAGTTTATTAAATATGGAGTATACACATGTGGTTCATCCTTTTGCTCCTGTGTGGGATGAAAATTCGGAGATTTTAATTCTGGGAAGTCTGCCATCAGTAAAATCCAGAGAAAATAATTTTTATTATGGACACAAGCAGAATCGTTTCTGGAAGGTGATAGCGCAGATATATGATGAAGATGTGCCAGAGGAGATTGAAGATAAAAGAGAAATGCTGCTTCGCAACAATGTTGCAATATGGGATGTGATTTACAGTTGTGACATCAAAGGTTCAAGTGACAGCAGTATAAAAAATGCTGTGCCGACAGATATAAGTTTAATTCTTGAAGGTTCAGCAGTGAAAAGAATATATGCCAATGGAAATAAGTCCGGAGCAATGTATAAAAAGTATCATCAGAAAAAGACAGGTAGAGAGATAGTGGTTTTGCCATCGACTAGCCCTGCCAATGCTGTCTGGTCGTTGGAAAGGCTGGTGGAGGCGTGGAAGGTTATAAGGAGGAAGTAAGATATGAGAATAGGAATACTTGGTGCAGGAAACATAGCGGGAGTTCTGGCTGACACAATGAATAAGATGCAGGAGGTTGAACTTTATGCAGTTGCCTCGCGTGATTTGGCTAAGGCTAAGGCTTTTGCAGATAGATTTGAAATTGCAAATGCATACGGAAGTTATGAGGAGATGGTAAAGGATGAAAATGTGGAGCTTGTCTATATAGCTACACCGCATTCACATCATTTTCAGCATATGAAACTGTGTATTGAAAATCATAAGCCTGTTTTATGTGAAAAGGCTTTTACATTTACGGCAGAAGAGGCTATGGAGATAAAGAAGCTTGTCACAGAGCATAAAGTTTATACAGCAGAAGCTATATGGACCCGTTATATGCCATCGAGAAAACTTATTGATGAGGTTCTTGCGTCTGGGATAGTTGGCGAGATAAGTATGGTAACATGCAATCTCTCTTATGATATTGATAAAGTAGAAAGAATCATGAAACCTGAGCTTGCAGGTGGTGCATTACTGGATGTAGGTGTTTATGGTCTGAATTTTATCACAATGCATCTTGGCAAGGAGATAGACCATATTGATACATCTGTTGTTATGACAGATACAGGCGTGGATGGTCGTGAGAGTATAACGGTTGTATTTGAGAACGGTCTTATGGCTGTATCTACACATGGGATTTATGGACGCTCTGACAGAAAAGGTATATTCTATGGAGAGAAGGGTTATATAATTGTCGAGAATATTAACAATCCACAGGCCATAGATGTATTTGACAGCGAGGATAACCTTCTTAAACATATAGATGTACCAGAGCAGATAAGTGGTTATGAGTATGAGATATCAGAGGCAATAGAAAATATTAAAAAAGGTAATATAGAGAGTCAGTCGATGCCGCTTGATGAGAGCATATATATGATGCAGTTGATGGATGGAATAAGAGAACAGTTTTCAAAAAGATAGAAAGGGGAAATTACAAATGAACAAACATGTAGAAAAAGCGATGGAATTAAGAAACAATGTACCAATGGTATCTAACTGTGCACAGACTATAATGTGTGCATATGCAGAGGAACTTGGTCTTACTGATGAACAGGCATCAAATATTGCCTGTAATTTTGGTGGCGGAATGAAATGCGGTGGCGTATGCGGAGCTGTGACGGCAGGTCTTATGGTACTTGGTGCAAAAGGTGTTGAGTCTCCGGCAGTGATAGGTAAGTTCAGACAGGCTATAGCACAGAATCATGAAGGCATGTTAGACTGTTCAGAACTTTTAAGAGCAAATATAGAAAAAGGTGGAGATAAAAAGACTCATTGTGATGGAATGATAAAAGAGTCAATTGAGATGATAGACAGTTTATTACAGGGGTAGATATGATTAGAAAACAGATAGCTTTTTACGGACGCGTTCAGGGAGTTGGTTTCAGATATACTGCAAAACATGCTGCTGATTCGCTAGGGCTTACAGGATGGGTTAGAAATGAATATGATGGCTCTGTCATGATGCAGGTGCAGGGCGAAGAAGTTAAGATTGATCAAATGCTTCAGGCATTAAACCGTGATATGTATATTGATATACAGGATATGGATACAAAGAGATTGCCTGTTATTGATAATGATACCAAGTTTATGATACAACATTAGTTTCATTTAAAGAAAAAACGCCTGCGAAGAGTTTTTAATAATCTTCGCAGGCATTTTTTTATAATATAAAGTTTATGAAAGCTGTCAAAGTGAGTTCTGATAAAAGTTGAGGCTTTTTACTACTAATCAATTATATAGGAGTTGTTATTTTTGGCAGGTACACTGTATATTAAAAGCTTTTATCCCGGGATATACTGCTGCTTCTCCCAGTTCTTCCTCTATTCGGAGGAGCTGGTTGTATTTTGAGACACGTTCACTTCGGCATGGTGCACCTGTCTTAATCTGGCAGGTGTTGAGTGCAACTGCAAGGTCAGCAATAGTTGTATCTTCGGTCTCACCGGAACGGTGTGATGTAATTGCTGTATATCCAGCCTTGTGAGCCATTTTTATTGCTTCAAGTGTCTCAGATACAGAGCCTATCTGATTTAATTTGATGAGAATGGAATTGCCACATTTTTCTTCTATACCTTTTTCAAGGCGTTTGGTGTTGGTTACAAACAGATCGTCACCTACAAGCTGGATTTTGTCCCCGAGTTCTGTTGTGATTTTCTTCCATCCTTCCCAGTCTTCTTCGTCTAAAGGATCTTCTATTGAGATAATAGGATATTTCATCGTCATATTTTTGTACATATCAATAAGCTCGTCTGAATTGTAATCTCTGCCTGATTTTGGAAGTTTATAACAACCTGTTCCTTTTTTGCTTTTCCATTCACTCGCAGCAACATCAAGTGCAAAATATATATCCTTTCCACATTCATATCCGGCCTCTTTTACGGATTCTACTAAAAGGTCAAGGACTTCTTCAAGACTGTCAACATCAGGTGCAAAACCGCCTTCATCACCTACTGCTGTTGATAAATTTTTTTCTTCTAATACTTTCTTTAAACTATGGTATACTTCAGCACCCATACAGAGTGCTTCCTTAAAACAGCATGCAGATACAGGCACAATCATAAATTCCTGAATGTCAATAGAATTTTTGGAATGTGCGCCTCCATTTAAAATGTTCATCATAGGAACAGGCAGACGATTACCGGATATACCACCTAAAAAGCGATACAAAGATATATCCATGGCGTTTGCAGCAGCTCTTGCACAGGCTATGGATACTGCAAGTATTGCGTTTGCACCAAGTTTTGATTTGTCTTTTGTACCGTCCTCCTTTATCATTGCACTGTCAATTGCATAAATATCAGAAGCATCCATTCCGGTCAGGGTATCATTTATAGTGTTGTTAATATTTTTAACAGCCTTCAATACACCTTTTCCAAGATATCTTTTTTTATCCTCATCGCGAAGCTCAAGTGCCTCAAATTCACCGGTAGAAGCACCGCTTGGAGCAGTTCCTCTGCCGGTAGTTCCATCTATAAGTAATACCTCGGCTTCAACAGTCGGATTTCCTCTTGAGTCTAAAATTTCACGTCCGGTCACCTTTTCAATCTCTAAATAATTCATGTCAAAATCCTCCTTAAAAGATATCAAAAACGTAGCTTGTCAGCCTTTGATTTTGGGATAAGAGACAGATTTTTTCAAATCCTAAATCTGATTTTTTGAGGCTGAACGTATACAAGATACCTAAAAATATACTTCTATATTATTTACTGAAAACTGTATAAATATGCGATAGACTGTAAGTTTTTCTGCTTATGCTTTATAATTATGTCAAAATTGCTATATGATGTAGAGTGTGTTAAAATCAGTAATGTCTGTAATGTTCTCTCGGAGTTTTTTCCTGGTGCTTGATTTTGTGAGATTCTGAGAGAATATTGTAATGCTATGGAGGAGTCAAGGTTTGGAAAATACAAGATTAAAAGTTTTTTTGGTTGAAGATGAAATGCTCATAAGAGAGGGCGTTAAAAACAGTATTGAGTGGAAAGAGGAAGGATATGAGTTTGTAGGTGAGGCAAGTGATGGTGAACTTGCATTGCCTGCTATTATTAAGGAAAAGCCGGATATTGTGATTACAGATATAAGGATGCCTTTTATGGACGGGCTTGAGCTTAGCCGTATGATAAGGAAAGGACTGCCTTCTGTAAAAATAGTTATTTTAAGTGGATATGATGATTTTTCTTATGCAAAAGAAGCAATAGGAATTGGAGTTACAGAATATCTGCTTAAGCCGATATCGTCTGAGAAGCTTTTGGAGACGCTTAATGGTATTTCTGAAAAGATAAAACAAGAGCAGGAAGACAGAGATGCACAGGAGACCTATTATAAAGAGATGCAGGAAAATATGGAACTCAGAAAAATGAAATTCTTTGCAAAATTGGTTTCTGGAGAATTATCTCTTGCCGAGGCGATGGAAGAAGGCAAAGAATTTGATATGAATCTCAGTGCCAGAGAATATACCATAATTCTCTTTAAAATATCATTGATAAAAGAGGGAAACGCAGAGCAGCAGGACTTTATTGATGCTTTCGGGAAAATAAAAGATGCGACATTAAATCTTGAAGCAGTGTATAGCTTTCAGAGAAGTCTTGACGGGTGGGCATTTCTCATTATGGCAGACGATGATGGAGTGCTTGAGGAGCGCGTAGAGAAACTTAAGAAAATGCTTGAGGAGATAGTATCAGAGTACAGTAATATAGAATTTTTTGGTGGTATTGGAGAAAAGGTACTGCGCCTTAGAGAGCTTGGAAAATCATTTGAGCAGGCAGACAAGGCATTTGCGGCAAGGTTTACACATGAGCCGAATCAGATAATAGATGCAGAGCAGATTAGAAATGTTTCTAATGGGACAGAGTTTGATGTCAATAACTTTGGACAGCTTGAAAAGAGCCGCAAGGTTCTCGAAAAATTCCTGAACAGTGGGGCAAAAGAAGAGATACATAGTTTTGTAAATGCATTCACAGATGAGATTTCGGATGACAATTTTAAATCACTTATAATATGTCAATATCTTCTTATGAATATATATGTTACAGTTATGTCTTTCTGTGAGAAAATGATTATGGATTCAGGAAATACACTGAATCAGGAAAATGTCAGCAAACGGGGAGAAGAACTTAAACAGGTTATAGCTACAGTGAGAACGCGCGATGATATAAAAGAATATGTAGATAATCTGCTCAGTCATGCGATAGAGGTGAGAAACGAGGCAAGCAAGAGAAGATATTCGGACATAATACAGACAGCAAAAGATGAGATAGAGACTAAATATATGGAAGAATCTATATCATTAAACTCGGTTGCCGCCATAGTGGGAATGAGTCTAAGTTATTTCAGTACAGTTTTTAGTAAAGAAATCGGACATACATTTGTGGAATATCTGACTATGGTAAGAATCGATAAAGCAAAAGAGATGCTTACCTGTACAGATATGAAAACTTCTGAAATAGGTTATGAGGTTGGATATAAAGACTCTCATTATTTTAGTTACATATTTAAAAAGACAGCCGGATGTTCTCCAAAAGAATACAGACAGGGAAGAAAGGGAAAAGAATAATGAAAATATATAGAAAACTTCCTGTAAATAAAAAGATGTCCTGCATTTCCCTGGCTGTAATTATTCCTATGAGCATACTTATTATATATCTTTTGTGGGCTCTCTCTGATTCAAAGAATGCCTATCTGGATATAAACAGAAATGTTGCATACGCGAATCAGTATGTCAAAGATTTCAAAGAAAGAATGGATTATACAATATATTCAGCTATTATAAGCAATACAAGTTTCGATGAGATAGGCAATGGCAGTGTTGAGTCAAACGGAATTGTTACAGTAAATCCTTATGCTTATATAGAAGAACTTCGTAAGGCATGTGATAGACTTGCTGCTATGGCGACAATTGAAAGTAACTGCATGGAGATATCAAGAATAAAGAGGACACTTGATTCTCTTGAAATGAGTGCGTCAACTATTGATAAGAATATTATTGAGGGAGGTAAATATGACAGTAGTATGGAAACTCTGCACAATGATATTCATGGACTCACTGCTATGATACAGAAAGGGATTTCAAGATACATATATGTAGAAACTACAAATTTTGTTCATGTAAGATCAGAACTTGACAGTAAATACAGCACGATAGTTTTTGTTAGTGTTATAACTTTTGTTATAATTGTTCTGCTTTCTTCATATTTGTCTTTTGTTGCGGCAAGGAGTGTCACAGAGCCTATAAAAAAATTGTGCAGTCTTACGGACAAGGTTGCACAGGGAGATTTTTCGATAAGAAGTAATCTTGACTCAGAAGATGAGATGGCTGTACTTGCGAAAAACTTTGATGAGATGACCACAGAGCTTGGTATGCTGGTGGAAAATATAGAGCAGAACCATATAAAGATAAGAAAAATAGAAGGAAGGCTTTTACAGGAGCAGATAAATCCTCATTTTTTGTATAATACGCTTGACACTATAGTATGGCTTGCTGAGGCGGGTAAGAAAAAAGAAGTTATAGCGATGGTTACGTATCTTTCGGATTTTTTCAGAACTACCCTCAGTGGTGGCAGTGACATAATATCCATAAAGGATGAAGAACGTCATGTTGAGAGTTATCTTAAAATTCAGAAATTCCGATATCAGGATGTGCTTGACTATAAAATTGATTTCGAGAGTCTGATATATGATTATACAATTCCAAAACTTATGATACAGCCGCTTGTGGAAAATGCCCTTTCGCATGGGATAAGAAATAAGAGAGGCAAAGGTATAATCACGATTGTTGGAAGAAAGAAAGGCGGTTATATTGAGTTTGAAGTTCAGGATAATGGTAAAGGAATGAGTGAGGAAGAACTTAACAGACTGAGAAAACGTCTTATCAGAGCGGATGCCAACATAGTAGAGAACAGTGGTTTTGGACTGGTTAATGTAAATGAGAGAATTAGTTATTATTATGGTGAAGGGTGTGGATTGTTTGTTGAAAGTGTATTAGGAGAAGGGACTAAAGTAACAATTCGAATAAAAGCTAAAAATATCTAACCTTTTTCGAAAAAAATATTAAAAATATTAAAATATCGTAAAAATTTATACAAAAACAATATGAATTTCTGTTTTTTAACACAGATATATAGGTTAATATATACATGTGCCAAGGGAAAAACACTTCAAAATATATGAAAAGTGTCCAAGGCATGTGTATTTTTTTTCTTTATAGAAAACTTCATTCTATAAAGCAAAAAATGTTCCGTGTTTTTACATTTTAGTAAAAGAATTAAATTCTTAAATATAAGGAGGAAAAAGGTATGAGAAAAAAAATTTTAGCAGTAGTACTTTCAACAATGATGGTAGCAAGTGTATTAGGTGGATGCGGTGGCTCAAAAGACAGCTCAGATAAAGGAGCAAGTTCTGCAGATGCAGGAAGCAGTTCAGCAGACGCAGGAAGCGATGCAGGAGATGACGCAGGTGCATCTGGTGATGACAAGATTGTCGTAGGTTTCTCACAGGTAGGAGCTGAGTCAGACTGGCGTACAGCTAACACACAGTCAATGAAAGAGACTTTTGTAGCAGAGAATGGATATGAACTTATTTTTGACGATGCACAGCAGAAACAGGAAAATCAGATTACAGCTATTCGTAACTTTATCCAGCAGGAAGTTGATTACATAGTATTAGCTCCGGTTACAGAGACAGGATGGGATACAGTATTAAAAGAAGCTCAGGATGCTGATATTCCGGTAATTATTGTTGACCGTATGGTTGATGTATCAGATGACAGTCTCTACACAGCATGGGTTGGTTCAAACTTCAAGTTAGAGGGTCAGAAAGCATGTGCATGGCTTAAAGCTTACGCTGATGCAAAATCTCTTACAGAGATTAACATTGTTGATATCCAGGGTACAATCGGTGCTTCTGCCCAGATTGGACGTACAGAAGCTCTTAACGAAGCTGTAAGTGAAAATGGCTGGAACCTTGTAGCACAGCAGACAGGTGAATTCACACAGGCAAAAGGCCAGGAAGTTATGGAGTCTGTATTAAAGAAATCTGATAACATCAACGTAGTATATTGTGAGAATGATAATGAGGCATTTGGTGCAATTGATGCTATCAAAGCAGCTGGTAAGACAGTTGGTCCTGACGGTGACATACTTGTAATGTCATTCGATACAACAAAATCTGGTATCACAATGACTAAAGATGGTGACATTATTGTAAATACAGAGTGTAACCCACTTCACGGACCACGTGTAGAAGAGATTATCAAGACATTAGAGTCAGGTGGAACACCTGATAAGGTAGCATATGTAGAAGAGGGAATTTATGCATATGGTTCAGATGTAACAAGTGTAAATATAGATGGTGTAGATTATGAAGTTACAGAAGTAACAGATGAGGTTGTTGCAGATCGTGCATACTAATTTATAAAGGGTTAATATTTTTAAACAATAGGATATTCATTTAAAAAGAGAATTTATATGCGAGTGTGGTCGATTGTTGGACAAGACCTGAATCGACCACACTTATTTTGCTTATTATCGAGGAAAGCAGGTGAAGAAAATGAGCGATAATGTTGTATTAAGTATGAAAAATATTTCAAAGATATTTCCGGGCGTTAAAGCTTTACAGCATGTCGATTTCAAACTGAGAGAAGGTGAAATTCATGCTCTCATGGGTGAAAATAGTGCAGGAAAATCTACCTTGATTAAGGTTCTTATAGGTGTGCATTCATTAGATGGTGGAGAAATTAAAATGGCAGGCTCAGATACACCTATTATAAACAGATCTCCACAGGATGCACAGAAAAATGGAATAAGTACAGTATATCAGGAAGTAAATCTCTGTCCTAATCTTACAGTGGCAGAAAATTTATTTATAGGTCGCGAGCCAAAGATTTGTGGATTTATTGACTGGCGTAAAATGAATAAAAAGGCTACGGAGCTTTTAAAAGAGCTGGATATAGATGCCAGCGCGACTGATAAGTTAGAAGAGTGTTCTCTTGCAAAACAGCAGATGATAGCGATAGCCAGAGCAGTAGACATGCAGTGCAGGGTGTTGATACTTGACGAGCCGACATCTTCTCTTGATGACGAAGAAGTTGAGAAGTTTGAACCGGTAATAGAGGCTTCAGGTCTTGGACGTAAGGGCAGTATCAAGCCTTTTGATTTTGTTGTAAATAAAGGCGAGGTAGTTGGACTCACAGGCCTACTTGGTTCAGGACGTTCAGAGCTTGTACGTGCGATATATGGTGCAGATAAGCCTGACAGTGGCAGTGTTTCTGTAAATGGAAAGAAAGTAAAGATAAATTCGCCGCTGGATGC
>JAFPDA010000014.1 GCA_017425575.1 Lachnospiraceae bacterium
ATGAGTATGCATGCAAATCATATGACAGATGATGCGAGAGCTTACATAATAGGTCAGGAGCTTGTACCAACTATAGAAAATATATATCATGGTATATATTCAGGCTGTGATGCGGAAGATGGAACTATATATGATGAGGAAACGTGGGAGAGTCTTCAGGCACAGATAGAGGATATTATAAAGATATCGGGACTTGACAGAGATTCAGCTTTAAAGAATGCAAAGTGGCTTTTTGCAAATGATATGCCGCTTAATATCCAGAATCTTAACAAGATGGCTGTGCTTGACAATATCCAGAAGGGAATAAGTGTAGATGATATACTTAAACAGATAATACAGGCAATGTCAGCGGGAAATAAGGCAGAACAGGCATCGCTTGACACTTCTGAATTTGTCATTGCAAGAAGCATTATAAATGATTTTATGGCTGTAGATGACAATGTTATAGTAAAGGCTGTAAATTATAATCTTTCTTATGATGCAAACAGCAGTCATGAAGAGATGGAGCTTAATCTTGAACTTCTCAGAGAAATTATGTCAGGGGAACAGAATAATGATAAGCAGCGTCCGGACATAGTTATCCCTGGTGTTATTACTGATGGGATGACAGAGGTTGACATACAGGCGGTTATTGCAAAGCGAAACATTGCCGAGATATGTCTGAAGATGACAGTTCAGTCAGTAAGTATCATGAATGCTAAAGGTATTGATGTACAGACAGAACCGCTTCAGAATATAGTAAATGAACTTCGTGATATAGAAAACAGATATTACAGGGTGCAGTCTGGTGAATTTGAGGACATAACTGACAATGAGTTTGAGCTTATGCATGAAGCGATAAAGAAAACTTCTGACATCGCCAATGCACCGGCTTCTCTTATTGGTTCAAGTGTCAGACAGATGAACCTTTTGACATTAAACAGACTTCATGCAGCAGCTATAAGTGAAAATGCCAAGCGGCAGGATTTCTTAAATGTATATGAGAGAGTTTCCACACAGGTTAGTGCAGAGTACGGAGACTCAATAGAAAAGGCATTTAAGGGTATACCTAAGATACTTGGCAGTCTTGGGCTTGAAGATACAAATGCAAATGAGCGTGCGGTAAGAATACTTGGTTACAGCAGTATGAATATTACAGAGGATAATATAAATTCTGTAAAACAGTATGATGCCACTCTTAACAGGGTAATAAATAACATGAAGCCTTCAGTTGTGCTTGAACTTATAAGAAATGGCAGCAATCCTCTTTATAAGACAATAGAGGAGCTTGACAGAGAGCTTTCTGATATTGTCAATAAGAGAGATATCACTTCAGAAGATAAATACAGCAGATATCTGTGGCAGCTTGAGCGTGACAATGGAATTACAGAGCAGGAGAGAGCAGGATATATCGGAGTATACAGGCTTCTCAACAATATAGAAAAAACTGATGGTGCTGCTATCGGGGCAGTGCTTCAGACAAACAGGGATATGACACTCGGCAACCTTTTATCAGCGATAAGGACTATTAAAGGCAATGGTGTTGACGCCAAAATTGATGAGAATTTTGGTGGACTTGAGGATATTGTATATAAGGCACAGTCGATTTCACAGCAGATAAATGAAGGGTTTGGTGCTGATATTTCAGACAGCAGCAGTAATCAGAATAATAACAGAAATCCTGAAAACAGGAGTCCTGAAAACATCAGTCCTGTTTCCAGAACGGAGAATTATTATAGTGAACTTATATCAGAGAGCATAGATGAGATATCACCATCAAAGATAAATCAAATTTCAGATGGAGATATGGAAAAGATTTTAGGTTTGACTGTTGAGAAATTTGCTGAGGAGCTTAAGATGGCAGGCGGCAAAAAAGAGATTGAGAAGGCTTACTATGACAACAAAGCAGAGGTTTTGCGCAGTCTTGTCCGGAATGATGAGGAAGCAGTACAGTTCCTTCAGAATCTTGCTATTGAGCCTACAATTGAAAATCTTACTATTGTAAACCAGATTATACAGAATGGTTATAACACATTAAAACAATGTTATAACCGCAGAGATATTCTGGATGAGAAGGAAAAACAGGAGTTTGAAAATATAATTGATGAGCTTCCTGAGGCACTTGACAGTGAAGAAAGCATCGATGAGAAATGTCAGTCGGCTGAAAAATATATGAGAGAGATTCTTAACAGATCTTATGAAAAGCCGGATGTTACCTCTGATGAATTGTCAAATTTGAAAATGCTTGCACAGGGTATACATCTTAACAGTATGCGTGTAACAAGAAGAAGTTATGAGATACCTGTAAAGACGGGAGATACAGTTACAAAT
>JAFPDA010000097.1 GCA_017425575.1 Lachnospiraceae bacterium
AAGCTGTAATATCAAGAGAGTAGTAGTTGAAAATGATCCAAAAGAAAAAGGAGAGAGAGCTCTTCTTAATTTTGGACATACTCTTGGTCATGCAATCGAAAAACTTATGAATTTTACAATGCTTCATGGTGAATGCGTTGCAGTTGGAATGGTAGCGGCAGCATATATGTCAGCAAAAAGAGGCATGATTAGTGAGGGTGATTACCAGAGAGTAGTTTCAATGATAAAAGCTCTCAAACTGCCTGTTTCCGTAAGTGGAATTACAGCAGATGATGTAATCGAGATATCAAAGAGTGATAAGAAGATGGAAGCAGGTAAGATAAAATTTGTGCTTCTTGATAATATGGGCAATGCTGTTATAAGAAAAGACGTTACTGATGATGATATGAGAGAGGCACTTAAAGTTGTATTGTCAGAGTAATATGTCTTATTGAGATCTCCACTGCACTTGATTTTGCGACTGATTTTTGGATATATGCACAAAAATCAAGTATCAGGAAACCAAGAGAGAATATTGATAAAGAAATGAGGATTATTTTGAAAAAATATATTTATGGAATACTTGGATTTGTGGTTCTGGTTGTACTTGACCAATTGAGCAAGTTTGCTGCAGTTACGAATCTTAAGGGCAATGATGGTATTTCTTTGATAGATGGTGTATTCAGACTTATGTATCTTGAAAATTATGGAGCGGCATTTGGCATGCTTAAGAATAAGCGGGTATTTTTAGTTATAGTGACTGTAATTATACTTGCTCTGGTTTTGTTTGGATTTTCGAGGATACCAGCTACAAAAAGATTTCTGCCATTGCAGATGGTACTTGTTGGTATTGCGGCAGGTGCAGTTGGAAATATGATAGACAGAATTGTAAATGGTTATGTAACAGACTTTTTATATTTTGAACTTATAAATTTCCCTGTATTTAATGTGGCTGACTGTTATGTGGTTATAGCTGCGGTCGCCGCGATGTTTCTTATTATTTTCTATTATAAAGATGAAGATTTTGAGGCAATAAAGAAAAAATAGATATTGATACAGCTGTTTCGCAACAGGTTGCTTGGAAATGAGGAGATAATGAGTATAAATTGTGCAGGAGAGAGTGAGACAATTGAGTTTATCGCAGAGCAGGAATTTAAGAATACAAGAATTGATAAATTTCTGGCGGAAAAACTTCCTGAAATGTCACGCTCGTATATACAGAAGCAGATAAAAGACGGGCTTGTGGGTGTCAATGGAAAACCGGCAAAATCAGGATATAAGCTTGATGCAGAAGACTGTGTCCGGATTACTGTAGAGCCGCCTAAAGAGCTAAAGATAGAGCCTGAGAATATTCCGCTTGACATTATATATGAAGATTCAGATATTATAGTTATAAATAAACCAAAGCAGATGGTAGTGCATCCGGCACCAGGTCATTATTCCGGTACGATAGTGAATGCCCTGCTGTATCACTGTAAGGATCTGTCAGGGATAAATGGTGTCTTAAGACCTGGAATAGTGCACAGGATAGACCAGGATACAACAGGTGTTATAGTTGCATGCAAAAATGACAATTCACATCGTTTTATAGCTGAACAGCTTAAGGTTCATTCTATAACAAGGACATACCATGCGATAGTCCATAATCATGTGAAAGAACCGGAAGGTACTATAACAAGTACTATAGGAAGACATCCTGTAGACAGGAAAAAGATGGCGATGAATGTGAAGAATGGTAAGGAAGCTGTTACACATTATCGTGTACTTGATGAACTTAACAATAAGTTTACCTATATAGCATGTAATCTTGAGACTGGAAGAACCCATCAGATAAGGGTTCATATGGCAAGTCTTGGAAACCCGATACTCGGAGACAATGTATATGGTCCGGCTAAATGCCCGTATAAGCTTACAGGGCAGACGCTTCATGCCAAGACGCTTGGATTTATACATCCGACTACAAAAGAATATATGGAATTTGATGCTCCACTTCCGGAGTATTTTGAAAAACTGATAAAATCTGTCTTAAGAAATTGAGATTTGAGATAAATATAAAAGAATGAGAGGATATTTTACAATGGATAATAAAAAATTAGCAGAATTATTATTTCCTGATGTTGTAAATACACCAGAGTATTATGAGGAGAAGTACCCATACAGAAAGCTTCCTTCAAAGGCTCAGGTTACAAGAATGGCTCCAAGTCCAACAGGATTTATTCATCTTGGAAATCTTTACAGTGCTCTTGCAGATGAGAGAATTGCCCACAAAAAAGGTGGTGTTTTTTATCTCAGAATAGAAGATACAGATGCAAAGCGTAAAGTTGAAGGTGCTGTTGAGACTATTATAAATGTCCTGAAATATTTTGATATCGAATTTGACGAAGGCGCCGGCTGTGAAGATGGAGAAAATAACTATGGTCCATATTTCCAGAGACAGAGAGTTGAGATATATCACACATATGTAAAGAATCTCGTTGAGAGAGGACTTGCATATCCATGTTTCTGTGAGGAGGATGAACTTGCTAAAGTAAGGGAACAGCAGGATGCAGATAAGGTTCTCACAGGATATTATGGAAAATATGCTACATGCCGTAATCTTAGCTACGAGGAGATAGAGGCAAATATTAAGGCTGGAAAACCTTATGTAGTAAGACTTCGTTCACAGGGAAGTCCTGATAAGGAGATTACATTTAAAGACAGTATCAAGGGAGAAATCAAGCTTCCTGAAAATATACATGATATTGTAATCTTAAAGAGAGATGGAGTTCCAACATATCATTTTGCACATGCTATCGATGACCACCTTATGAGAACAACTCTTGTTATAAGAGGTGGGGAATGGCTTGCATCAGTGCCTATTCATTATGAGCTCTTTAATCTGCTTGGATTTAAGATGCCTGAGTATGGACACACAGCACATCTTATGAAGTTTGATGAGGAGACAGGCGGAAAGAGAAAACTTTCAAAGAGAAAAGATCCGGAGCTTTCTCTTGATTATTACAGAAAAGATGGATATCATCCATACTGTATGAAGGTATATCTTCTCACTCTTCTTAACTCAAACTTTGAGGAGTGGCATGAGAAATTCCCTGATAAAGATATAAATGAATTCCCATTCTCAGTTGACAAAATGAGTCAGTCAGGTGCTCTTTTTGATAAAGACAAACTTCACAATATCTGTAAGAATGAGTTATCAAAACTTTCAGAGCAGGAGATATATGATTTCTTATATGACTGGGCTAATGAGCATGAGCCGGAGAAATGTAAAGTATGGTTTGCAGATAAAGAGAAGATGCTTGGTATCTTGAGACTTTACATGGGTATTGGTATGAAGCGCAGAAGAAAAGACTTTATCTATGCAAAACAGATATTTGAGATGATAGGTTATTTCTTTGACCTTGAAGGTGAAGCAGCCCAGAAGGATAACTTCAGACTTGATGATGCCACAGTAAACGATATTCTTGATGAGTATCTTGCAACATACAATCATGAAGATGACAATTCACAGTGGTTTGATAAGCTTAAGGCAGTTGCAGACAAGCTTGGATTTGCCTCTGACATGAAAGCTTTTAAGGCAGAGCCAGAGAAATTCAAAGGAAATGTTTCTGATATAGCAGAGGTTGTAAGAATTGCAGTTACAGGTCTTGCAAACACTCCTGATTTATGGAGTATAGTTCACATTATGGGTGAGGAGCAGATGAGAGACAGAATAAATGCTGCAAAAAAATAAAATATGATAGAGTGTGTACAATAACGGTATCAAAATTATATTTTGACACTCATATCATATTGTGAATGACAAATTAAAATTGTTGTGATACAATAAATTTATATGAGATTGCGCGTTCGCGTGAGATGAAAATTATCACTTAGGCGACTGCACTCGGCGCGAGAGTTTCTCGAACGAAACTCTTTGTTCCCAATATGAAAATTTTATATGCCCTTGGGCAGAATGGAGGCAATAATGGATTATAAGAACGCTGGTGTTGATATTGAGGCAGGTTACAAGGCTGTTGAGCTTATGAAAGAGCATATTGCAAGCACAATGAGAAGTGAAGTGCTTACAGATATCGGAGGCTTCTCAGGAGCTTTCTCTATGGAAGCTTTTAAGAATATGGAGCAGCCTACATTAGTATCTGGTACAGATGGTGTTGGAACAAAACTTAAAGTTGCATTTGAGATGGACAAACATGATACTGTTGGTATTGACTGTGTTGCCATGTGTGTAAATGATATTGCATGTGCAGGTGGCGAGCCATTATTCTTCCTTGACTATATTGCATGTGGAAAGAATGAGCCGGAGAAGATTGCAGCTATCGTAAGTGGTGTTGCAAACGGATGTAAACAGTCAAATGCTGCGCTTATCGGTGGTGAGACTGCTGAGATGCCGGGATTTTATCCTGTTGATGAGTATGACCTTGCAGGCTTTGCAGTAGGTATTGTTGACCGTAAGAACATGATTACAGGAAAGACAATTGCACCTGGAGATGTACTTGTAGGTATTGCTTCATCAGGTATCCACAGCAATGGTTATTCACTTGTCCGTAAAGTATTTGAGATGAAGAAAGAGTCACTCAGCAAATCCTATGAGTGTCTTGGTGGAAAGACTCTTGGTGAGACACTTCTCACACCAACTATTATCTATGTAAAAGCACTTAGAACAATCCGTGAGGGCGGAGTTACAATCAAGGGCTGCAGCCACATCACAGGAGGCGGTTTCTACGAGAATATTCCTCGTATGCTTCACGATGGTGTCCGTGCACAGGTTAAAGCAGACAGCTATGAGATACCACCAATCTTTGACATGCTTGCAAAAGATGGAGATATAGCAAAAGAGATGATGTACAATACATATAACATGGGTATTGGTATGATGCTTGCAGTAGATGCTGCTGATGCTGACAAGACGGTAGAACTTATCAACAAGTCTGGCCAGAAAGGTTTCATCGTTGGTGAAGTTATAAGTGGTGACAAGGGAGTAACTTTAGTATAATGGAGGATTGATATGCAGAAGATTGCTGTATGTGTGTCTGGTGGAGGAACAAACCTTCAGGCTATTATTGATAAAGTTGCCGATGGCACTATTAAAAATACCGAGATTGCTGTTGTTATCAGCAATAAAAAGGATGCATTTGCGCTTGAGCGTGCAAAGAGTGCAGGGATTCCTGCTGAATATATAGGACCAAAAGATTTTGCTGACAGAGAGGCTTTTGCAGATGCAATGCTTGAGACTCTTGATAAGTATGATATTGATTTGGTTGTACTGGCAGGTTATCTTGTTATCGTTCCGGAGAGAATGATACAGAAATACAGAAACCGTATTATAAATATACATCCTTCACTTATTCCAGCCCACTGTGGAATGGGTTATTATGGTCTTAAGGTACATGAGAGTGTACTTGCCATGGGAAATAAGGTTACAGGTGCAACAGTTCATTTTGTTGATGAAGAGGCAGACCACGGTCCTATAATTCTTCAGAAGGCTGTTGAGGTGTGCGAGGGCGATACTCCTGAAATCCTTCAGAAGAGAGTTATGGAGCAGGCCGAATGGAACATACTTCCACAGGCAATTGACCTTATTGGAGCAGGAAAAGTAAAGATAGAAGATAATATTGCACACATTATATAAAATGTGTTGTAAACTTAAATATATTGGCTTGTAAAAACTTAAATGCTGCATATGCAGAATGGAGGAAGACATATAATGAAAGTTTTAATCGTTGGAAGTGGCGGACGCGAGCATGCTATTGCATGGAGTGTTTCACAGAGCAAAAGGGTTGATAAAATCTATTGTGCACCTGGAAACGGTGGAATTGCAGAGATTGCAGAGTGTGTTGACATAACAGCTATGGAATTTGACAAGCTTGCTGATTTTGCAGAGCAGAATGCAATTGACCTTACAATTATTGGAATGGATGATCCACTTGTAGGTGGAATTGTTGATGTTTTTGAAGAACGTGGACTCAGAGTATTTGGACCTCGTAAAAATGCAGCAATTATTGAAGGCTCAAAGAGTTTCTCAAAAGATTTGATGAAAAAATATGATATACCAACTTGTCATTATGAGACATTTACGTCACCAGAGGAAGCTCTTTTGTATCTTGAGACAGTTAAATTCCCTATTGTACTCAAAGCAGACGGTCTTGCTCTTGGAAAAGGTGTTCTCATCTGCCAGAATCTTCAGGAGGCAGAAGTAGGAGTTGCAACACTTATGCTTGACAAACAGTTTGGCGATGCAGGTAATACAATCGTAATTGAAGACTTTATGACCGGTCGTGAGGCTTCAGTTCTCTGTTTCTGTGACGGAACACATATTAAACCTATGACAAGTGCTCAGGATCACAAGCGTGCAAAAGATGGAGATCAGGGCTTAAATACAGGTGGAATGGGAACTTTCTCGCCAAGTCCGTTCTATACAGATGAGGTAAAAGCTTTCTGTGAGGAAAAAATTTATCAGCCAACTATGGATGCTATGAAAGCTGAGGGAAGAGACTTTACAGGTATTCTTTTTGTAGGTCTTATGATTACAGAGGATGGTCCAAGAGTGCTTGAGTACAACGCACGTTTTGGAGATCCAGAGGCTCAGGTAGTACTTCCTCGTATGAAGAATGACATTATAGATGTTATTGATGCATGTATAGATGGAAAGCTTGATCAGGTAGACCTTCAGTTTGAAGACAATGCAGCTGTATGTGTAGTGCTTGCCTCAGACGGTTATCCGGAGCATTATGAAAAAGGAAAACTTATCACAGGTCTTGAGGAGTTCTCAGATAAAGAAGGTTACTATGCATTCCATGCAGGAACTAAGATGACTGACGAGGGTATCGTTACAAATGGTGGCCGTGTACTTGGTATTACAGCCAAGGGAGCTACTCTCAAAGAAGCGAGAGCAAATGCATATAAAGCTACAGAATGGGTAAAATTTGATAATAAATATATGCGTAATGACATAGGAAAAGCCATTGATGAGGCTTAAGCAGAGTGTCAGAATAAATAAAAATAATAGAGCAGGAGGATTTACAAATGTATTCATTTGCAGAGGTAGAAAATTTTGATCCGGAATTAGCTAAGGCTATAGCGGACGAGACAGGAAGACAGAGAGACAATATTGAGCTTATTGCTTCTGAGAACCTTGTCAGTAAAGCTGTAATGTCAGCAATGGGAAGCACACTTACAAACAAGTATGCAGAGGGATATCCAGGTAAGAGATATTATGGTGGATGTGAGTATGTTGATGTAGTAGAAGATCTCGCAAGAGACAGAGCCATGAAACTTTTTAACTGTACATATGCCAATGTACAGCCTCATTCAGGTGCTCAGGCAAATATGACAGTATTTTTTGCACTTATGAACCCTGGCGATACATTTATGGGAATGAATCTTGACCATGGCGGACATCTCACACACGGAAGTCCTGTAAATCTTTCTGGTAAATATTTTAACTGTGTACCTTATGGTGTAAATTCAGATGGATTTATCGATTATGATGAAGTTGAGCGTATAGCAAAAGAGTGTAAGCCAAAGGTAATCGTAGCAGGAGCAAGCGCATATGCACGTAAGATTGATTTTAAGCGTTTCCGTGAAATTGCTGATTCAGTAGGTGCATATCTTATGGTAGATATGGCTCATATTGCAGGTCTTGTAGCATCGGGATACCATGAGAGCCCAATTCCATATGCACATGTTACAACAACTACTACACATAAGACTCTCAGAGGACCACGTGGTGGTATGATTCTTTCAAGCAAAGAGTTTGCTGAGGAAGTTAAGTTTAATAAAGCATTATTCCCTGGAATCCAGGGTGGTCCGCTTATGCATGTTATAGCAGCAAAGGCTGTATGTTTCAAAGAGGCACTTGACCCATCTTTCAAGGAATATGGAAAGAATATCATTGACAATGCACAGGCACTTGCAAAAGGTCTTCAGAGCAGAGGTATCAAGATTGTATCTGGTGGTACAGACAACCATCTTATGCTTGTAGATCTTGCAGAAAAAGGACTTACAGGTAAAGAGGTTGAGAAATGGCTTGATGCAGCTCACATTACATGTAATAAAAATACAATTCCAAATGATCCACAGTCTCCATTTGTAACAAGTGGTATCCGTCTTGGTACAGCAGCAATCACAACAAGAGGATTTAAGACTGATGATGTGGATAAAGTGGCAGAAGCAATTGCCATGATTATTGAAGATCCGGAAGGAAATAAGGCAAAGGCTACAGAGATAGTTAAAACACTTACTGATAAATATCCACTTTATGAGGACTAATTTACCATTGTAGTCTATGACATTGGATATATAAGAAACAGGGGGGACTTGATATTTAGGTTCCCTCCTTTTTATTAGAAATGTTCTCTTGGGATTTAGGAAACTTCGAGAGAACATTAGAAATATCTTATAGAAGGAGAAATTTTGTGTCATATAAAAATCTTATAGACAAACTTTACAGAGAAAATATACTAAGCAGACCAGAGTTTAAGGAGCTTATAGACAATCATACAGAGGAAGATGCACAGTATCTTTTTGAGAGAGCAAGAGAAGTAAGGGAAAGGGTATATAAGAAAGCGGTATATACCAGAGGTCTTATTGAGTTTACAAATTACTGTAGAAATGACTGTCTCTATTGTGGCATAAGAAGAAGTAATGGCAATGCCTCAAGATACAGACTTGACAAAGAACAGATTCTTCAGTGCTGTGATGAAGGCTATGAGCTTGGATTCAGGACTTTTGTATTACAGGGCGGGGAGGATATGTACTATAAGACAGAGGATATAGCTTCAATAGTCAGAGAGATAAAAAGTAAATATCCTGACTGTGCAGTTACCTTGTCTGTCGGTGAGAGAAGTTACGAGGATTATCTTGAATGGTATAACAGTGGTGCAGACAGATATCTTCTGAGACATGAGACAGCATCTGACGAGCATTATAAAAAACTTCATCCAGAGGAGTTATCACTTGCAAGCAGGAAAAAGTGTCTGTTTGATCTAAAAGAGATAGGGTATCAGGTGGGTGCAGGATTTATGGTAGGTTCTCCTTACCAGACAACAGAATGTCTCGCGGAAGATTTGTATTTTCTCAATGAATTAAAACCACATATGATTGGCATAGGCCCTTTTATACCACAGCAGGATACGCCATTTGCTGATAAGGAAAGTGGTACACTTGAAAAGACATTATTTATGCTTGGAATACTTAGGCTTATGTTTCCGGGTGTGCTTCTGCCTGCGACAACGGCACTTGGTACAATTGCTCCAAATGGAAGGGAACTGGGACTTAAGGCGGGTGCCAACGTAGTTATGCCTAACCTCTCACCTGTTGCAGTAAGGGATAAATATAAGTTATATGACAACAAGATTTGTACAGGAGAAGAGTCAGCACAGTGCAAAGGCTGTCTGCAGAAAAGGATAGAATCTGTCGGCTATGA
>JAFPDA010000098.1 GCA_017425575.1 Lachnospiraceae bacterium
GTAACTACCTCTTTTTCTTCCAACGGCTGTATATCCTCTTCTTCTGAAGCAGCATATACCATTTTTTCTGTCTCTTCTTCTACCACCTCTTCCTTTTTCTCGTTTTCACTATCATTATCAGGTTCATCATAATCTTCTGTCAAATCCTGATAATCACTTCTGTCCCCTATTATCAGTCTCGATATTATCTTTATGATACCACCCAGATAAAATATTCCTATAACTGCTATCATAACATAGTAAGCATCTGGTAATATATGCCTCATAAATCCCCATGATACCCCAAGATACCCCGGAACAAATATAAGAATTGTAGGTATTATTGCATGTATGATAATATCAAACACCAGTCTTAATACACTAAATTTCTCCTTTGTCCATCTTATCCATGCTTCAATCATAAATATAGGAAGTAAAGCAAGTATTGCTAAAACCAGATATAGAATATCAGCAGTCATATGTGATATAAAATTTTCATTTGAACCCACACCTTTTGCTGACTCACCTGTTATAAGTTTTATAATCCCTGCTTCTATAGTGTCAAATACTTTATCGCCCGATATGGCATCGGCAGAATTAGCCATTATAACAATACCTATGTCTCTTGCCGGAATAATAAATGCTGCCGCTGTATATCTGTCAGAAGAGCCATCACAATAAAAAATCTCTTCTCCATTCAGCTCAGTCACTGTCCAGCCCATACCATATGTTGCTTCTGTGCCAAAAACACTGTCTTTGCACATATTTCCAGCATTCATTATAGTATCAAGACTTTTATATGAGATTATCTCGCCTCCTGCCGCCAGATACATCTGAAGATATTTTCCCATATCTTTTACATCTGATACAACTCCACATGCTGATGCTTTCTGCCATTCGTCTTCTTCAAAAGTTTTTTCTATCTTTACAGGCATACCAAAATAATTGCTATGTCCATACACATACCCTTCTTCTGCCAGTCTTCCGTCTGCCAGTACATAGGAAGAATCCATCTGAAGCGGCCCAAGTATATTTTGTTTTACATAAGCAGCATAAGTCTCTGAAGTGGCTGCCTCTATTATCTTTCCAAGTAAGTTATAATTAATAACTGCCTCTGTTACTTTTCCCCTGTTTTTTGTAATAGCAGCACTGTCAATATTACAGTCAGGTTCAAATCCACTTGTCTCTGTCAGTAACTCCCTTACAGTGATATCAGGTATATCTGTATCTGATATATATTTAGAAACAGTATCATCAAGACTTATCTTTCCATTCTCTACAAGCTGCATAACAGCAAGAGCTGTAAAAGATTTAGAGACACCTGCCAGTTCCATATCCGATGTTGTCTCTGGTATATCACCAAACGCAGCACTGTATACTTCCTTCTGGGATGTCACTATAGAAACTGCCATTCCAGGAATATTAGCCGCCGCCATCTGTCTTACAATATATTCCTCTATCTCTCCCTCATGATAAGTTGATGCAATAGCATGACATGGTATAAACGAAGATAAAACCAGCATAAATGTCAATGCTATCGAAAATAATCTTTTGTTCATTGTATCCCCCTTTAACGTATATATAAATTACATTATACCAAAAAATGGCTTCACAATCAACTGATTGCAAAGCCATACATGCCTATATATTTATACATACTCTCCAGATAAAATTACGCAGCAACAATGCTTTTTAATTCGTCAACAATTTTTTCTCTGTCATTCTGATCGCAGTTGCTCTTCATCCACATCTTGTTGCGCAAATCCATTGTCATAATTCCAAGGATGGATTTTGCATCAACACTATAGCTCCCGCAGTACAAATCAAAATCTGCATCATATTTAGAAATAATGCGAACAAATTTGTTGACTTCCTCAATGTTACTAAATTTAACTTCTAATATTTTATCCATAGTATCACACTCCTTACTTTGATATTCTCTATCAGAAAATATCAACGCTAAAACTTCTACTATGTCAATAGTCTCCATAAAAGTGCAATGCCCACTTTTCTACTGACGACTACGAAACTTTAACACAATTAGGAGCATATATTTATACAAAATATATTAATTTTTAAACGTTTTCTACTATTTTCGACTATTTATCACTGTTCTATGATTTTTTCTGTACTTTGCAGGTGTCATATGGTTCTTTCGTTGAAAATATGATGTAAACCTGCTTTGAGAACTGAAAGCACAGATTGAACTTATTTCCTGTAAAGAATATTCTGAATATTTCAGCAAATACTCACTGCTTTTAATTTTCTCAGCTATTATATACTGTTTAAGAGTCATACTTTCACTCTGGCTGAACTGGTCTGAGAGATAATTGGGCGATACCCCTAATTCTTTTGCAATATCTTTTATAAAAATCTGCTCATGTATGTGCTTAAATACATAATCTTTGACCTTCATAACCAAAGAATTGCTTCCTATGCTGTTTGTATTATGAACCTCAAGTGCAAATCCTATTTCTGCATCTCTTATTGCCTTTTCTATCTGTATGGGAGAATCAAGGTTTTCCTCTATGTTCTTTATATAGGTGTCACACATAACATAGGCTACCTCATGGTTAAGTCCACCCTCTATGGCACATCTGGCCGCTTCACTTATTGAACACATCGCAATATTTTTATAATTTCTCACAATATCATTTGCAAGCCTTCCCGCCATCTGCGGTGGAATATTCTTCATATTTTGCATAAGGCTGTCTACGTCACCACGCTTTATGCAGTCATATTCCATCTGCTCCTGAAAATAAAAACTATATGGTTCTCCACTTTCCTGAATCTCAAACATATTTTCCGTAAAACTCTTTATTACATTCTCGTCCTTTTCAACATGTGTCCCCCATATCTGTGATGGATTAAGTTCAACATCTGTAAGCGCTTTCCATATCACAATTATTATAGATGTATACATTTCCTTTGGGCAATATGGTATATAATTATATTTTTTTATATTATATCCAGAGATACAACTCTGACCTATAACAAGGTATTTGCATTCCTGCGCATCCCACATTGCACACAATACATTCCCTGCGTCATCAACCTCAATATAAGGTCTGTTATGTTCAGCTCTTTTGACAAATTCACAATATTTATCATAGTTTATCTTATAATCCTTGTAATATTCACTATATATCGAAAAATCTTCATTATATATTATAATTGGCGTATGAAGTATATGCACAATATGTTTCAGAAAAAATGCATCTATCATATGATTCTCCTTTCATAAGCAAATTTACACAAGATATTGTTACAGTACAGACTCTGTCTGCAATGTAACGACTTTCACAGGGTAATTTTCCCTAATAAAGCAAAAAAATCGCTATCAGAAAAACTCTGATAGCGATATAGTTCCAAATTTATGCTAATGCAGCAGTAATTATTGCCATTGAATATACCTCAGAAGCATTGCAGCCTCTTGATAAATCATTAACCGGTGCATTAAGTCCAAGCAGAATAGGACCATATGCATCAAAATTACCCATACGCTGTGCTATCTTATATCCAATATTTCCTGCATTTATATCAGGGAAAATAAATGTATTGGCATGTCCTGCAACCTTTGAATCAGGGCATTTTGTACGTGCAACTCTTGGAGATACGGCCGCATCAAACTGAAGTTCTCCATCTATTGGAAGCTCTGGATATTTCTCTTTTGCCTTCTGAGCAGCATTTCTCATCTTGTCAACTGCCTCTCCAGAACCAGAACCGTGTGTTGAGTAGCTAAGGAATGCAAGCTGTGGCTCTACACCGAAAATCTTTGCACACTCTGCAGCCTCACCTGCTATCTCTACAAGCTCATCCTCTGTAGGATTTATGTTAATCGCACAGTCTGCCATTGCAAGTACTTCATTCTCACCTGTTGCACTTGGACGTACAAGAATAAAGCACGAAGAAACTATATTATTACCAGGTTTTGTCTTTATAAGCTGTAATGCCGGACGAACTGTATCTGCTGTAGAATATGTAGCACCTCCAAGTAAAGAATCTGCAACTCCCATCTTGACAAGCATAGTACCAAAATAGTTAGCCTGACCAAGAATCTCTCTCGCTTTTTCAGGAGTCATCCCCTTATTCTTTCTAAGTTCACAAAAACGCTCAACCATCTCGTCCATTTTCTCATATTTATCAGGATCTATGATTTCAGCTCCGCGAATATTAAAACCAGCCTCTTCTGCTGCCTCTGCTATCTTCTCCTCATTTCCAACAAGAATAGGATGAAGGAAATTGCTTGCAAGGAGTCTTGATGAAGCCTCTAAAATTCTTGGATCTTCCCCCTCTGTAAATACAATCTTTTTAGGATTCTTCTTTAAAATTGAAATCAACTGACCAAAACCAAACACTATAACATCTCCAATCTATATATTTTATACAAAAAACAAAAATCACCTGATTACATTTTCCACTATTACTAACAGAATGTCAAGCATTCCTTTCACAAAATAAAGACTATATTTTTCCATTTATTATATATTACCTACAATAGCCCAAGTTGACACTATGGACTTATTTCTCTAATATATGTAATGTGAAAACAAATAGCTTGGCAACAAAGTTGCTCAGAAACGAGGATTTAAATGGAAAATAGATATTCCACCCTTACTCCTGTTCAGAAAGATATGATTTTTGAAAGCATGAGTGATGGGATAATGACTGTGAATTCTGCAGGAATAATTACTTATATAAATTCTGCCTGCACCAAAATTTTTAAAATAGATAATGCCGAAGAAGCTGTCGGTCAATCATTTCATGAATATTTTTTAAATAACAGAAAAAACAGAGCTTTCAATAAGCTTTTTAACGATAGCCTGAACAAAAACCATCAACCCGAAAAAACAATTGTGAGATACAGAACTGATGAAGGTATAAAACATCTTAATATAGGAATAAATCTTATTCAGACACAGGATACTGAGCTTGATGAAGAATCTCCATTTCCGGGAATGATTATACTTATAGAAGATATGTCCGACAAATTTGCACTCAGACAGCATGAGCGTGATTGTGCATTTATATTTGCCGGACTTGTAATCTGTATAAGTATTTATCTTTCTGTATGGAGCCTTTTGCGATTCACTCTACATATGTATCTGAAATCTTCAACCTATACATTTATCATTGAGTGTATGACCTTCGCAATATTTTTGGAAATAGTATTTCTCACAAGCTTTTCAATGAGTGATATCGGACTTGTCCCCAAACTATCCACATTAAAAAGGGATATCAAGGAGACTTTTATCATCGGTGTCATCTCTTGTGCCATACTTTTACTAAGCAAAGTAATACTGGGCCTTTGTGGAATACATATAAAATCCTATTATATAGGAGGGTCACTCCACGGCGCTTACGTATATATTTTCACCGCATTTGTGCAGGAATTTCTTGCCAGAGGCGTAATGCAGACATGTGTTAAATCAATAATGAGAGTAAAATACCAGAAAGCTTCAAGTATAATACTCTCATCATTGTTATTTTCCTTAATGCATATGCCTTTCGGATTTTATTTTATGCTGAGTGCACTTCTTCTCAGTGTAGGACTAGGCTGCATATATGAGCGTCAGAAAAATATCTGGGGCTGTGTAATACTGCACTGGGCATGCGGATATCTCGCAATGTGTCTTTATTTTTAAAGAAACGTTGCTATACAGTGTGTTACAAAAGCGGCTATCCATGCAATAACACATTGTATGATAACAACCGCTGCCGCCCATTTTGCACCAAGTTCTCTCTTTATCTGGGCAACCGCCGCTACACACGGTGTATATAAAAGGCAGAATACAAGCAGTGACGCTGCACCTGCGTGATTTAAAACTTCAAGCAGCATACCTGTTGAACCAAACAGAACCGACAGAGTTGAAACTACACTTTCCTTTGCCATAAAGCCTGTTATAAGTGCAGTTGATATCCGCCAGTCACCAAAACCAAGCGGGTTAAATATTGGTGCTATAATTCCTGCCACACCTGCAAGCATACTGTATTTTGAATCATCGACTACATTTAATCTTGTATCAAAATTCTGAAGCAGCCATATAACAATAGTTGCTAAAAAGATTACTGTGAATGCCCTCTGTAAAAAGTCTTTTGCCTTGTCCCATAAAAGCTGGCAGACATTTTTTACACCGGGCATTCTATAGTTTGGAAGCTCCATTACAAATGGTACAGCTTCTCCTTTAAAAACAGTTCTCTTAAAGACAAACGCCATAAGAATTCCCATCGCAATCCCCAGTATATAAAGTCCTATCATAACAACTGCTGTGTACTCTGGGAAAAATACTGATGCAAAGAAAGCATAAACAGGAACTTTTGCCGAGCAGCTCATAAACGGTGTAAGAAGAATAGTCATCCTTCTGTCTCTCTCTGATGAAAGAGTTCTGCTTGCCATGACTCCTGGAACTGTACAGCCAAATCCAACAAGCATAGGCACTATACTTCTTCCAGACAACCCTATCTTTCTTAAAAGCTTATCCATTATAAATGCAACTCTTGCCATATATCCGCTATCTTCAAGAATGGATAAAAAGAAAAATAAAGTTACTATTACAGGAAGAAAACTAAGTACACTTCCGACTCCGTTAAATATCCCGTCTATCACAAGAGAATGTAATACCTCATTTACCTCTGCAGTAGAAAGTGCCGTATCAACAATATCTGTAAGCTTCGTTATACCCATTTCAAAAATATCAGACAAAACTGCACCTATTACATTAAAGGTCATAAAAAATACAAATGCCATTATAGCTATAAATGCAGGAATACCTGTATATTTTCCGGTAAGCACCTTATCAATAGCCTTACTTCTTAACCGCTCCCTGCTCTCTTTAGGTTTTACAACCGTCTCTTCGCATACCTTCTTGATAAACTTAAATCGCATATTTGCAATTACAGAAGCCCTGTCCATTCCGGATTCCTCTTCCATCTGGAGAATAATATGCTCAAGCATATCTTTCTCGTTCTGGCTGAGCATAAGCTTTTCAAGTATCATGCTGTCTCCTTCAGCAAGTTTGCTGGCGGCAAATCTTACCGGGATATCAGCTTTATGTGCATGATCTTCTATAAGATGCATAATTCCGTGAATAGATCTGTGTACTTCCCCATTGGCATCACAAAAATCAACACGTTCTGGTTTTTCCTGGTATTTAGCTACATGAAGTGCATGGTCTATCACCTCATCTATACCCTCTCCCTTAGCTGCCGAAATCGGAATTACAGGAACACCAAGCATCCCCTCTATCTCATTTATATGTATAGCTCCATCATTTTCCCTGACTTCATCCATCATATTCAATGCAACCACCATAGGAATGTTAAGCTCCAGAAGCTGCATTGTAAGATAGAGATTTCTCTCAATATTTGTTGCATCAAGAATGTTTATTATTCCTCTCGGTCTGTTTTCCAGCAGAAACTGCCTTGTAACAATCTCCTCACTACTATAAGGGGACATTGAATATATCCCCGGCAGGTCAGTTATAAGTGTATTATTATGATTTTTTATAACCCCGTCTTTCCTGTCTACTGTCACCCCAGGAAAATTTCCCACATGCTGGTTAGAGCCTGTAAGCCTATTAAACAGAGTAGTCTTGCCACAATTCTGATTGCCGACAAGTGCAAATGTCAGTGTCTCACCTTCAGGCAATGGATTTTCATGCTTTTTAGAATGATACTTTCCACCTTCACCATAACCCGGATGCTCTTTCTTCTTATTTTTTTTAACATCTTTTCTCGTATGTCTTGGCTCATGTGCAGGTGTTATCTCTATACATTTTGCATCATCTATTCTTATAGTGAGTTCATAGCCATGTATCCTTATCTCAATCGGGTCTCCCATCGGAGCATATTTTACAACAGAAACCTCAGCTCCCTGAATAAGCCCCATATCAAGAAAATGCTGTCTTAAAGCACCGCTGCCTCCTACAGAAAGTATTGTAGCGGTCTTTCCTATCTCAAGTTCCTCTAATGTCATTGTTTTTCTCCTATATATTTATAGTTGCAAAAGTTTCTTTATTTCCTGCTTAACTTCATCTGATGGTGTTTTTGATTCACATATTTTGCGTATTGCCTTGTGATAAGATATATCATCAAGTTTCAAATTATCTTTGTCACTGAGAAAATCCCATATTTTTCCAGGAAATACTACAAAAGCCTCGGCAAGAAGCCATCCTGCTGCCATCTGGGTATAATACCCATTCTCCCCAAAATCTCTGTTTGTCAGTTCAATAATCATATCAATATATTTTCCATCACCACCAGACTCTGAAGAAATATCTTCCATATCAACTTTTCTTAGACGAACCTTCTTCTTACCATCTGCATCAACCTTCAAATAATGGTCAAGCAGCATAATAAGTCCGATTCTTGCCTCAAACTCATCTTTAGAATATATAAGCTTTTGAATATGAGGGATAAATTCATCCCTGTATCTGTCAACTATTGAAAAGCTTCCACAAAAACTGTCATTTACAGACCAGTTATCCACAAGTGGAACAAAATTCCAGAATTCTTTAACAGCCTTTTCAAAATCATCCTCTTTAGCCGTGCCAAAACCTATTATATAGCCTCTGAGCATAACCTCTTCAAAATATATATCCTCTCCGGCTAAGAGTTCACGCCATGCACTATTCTCTTTCACAAGCTGTTTTGCAAGCTTTTTAAGCTCAGGAAGCCTTACTCCCAGCATATTTTCACAACCGGGTATAAGTGCAGAAGAAAATTCTTTGTAATCCTTCTCGGCCATATCTTCAATTATTTTTCGTATGTTTTCTGTCATATCTTTCTTCACCTCTGCATTATTATAATAGATTTTAGTGATAAATCAAACGAAAAAACTCCATTATTTTGTTAATGTGCATGAAACAAGCACCCCCTTACATACGAACACAATGTGTCTACTTGTCTCATACACATTGTCCGTGAATAGCAACATTATTTTAATATAAAACCTTAAATTTCCTTGAATATTTATTAATATTTGTTTACTTATTTAAGTAACATATATATAATGTTAAAAGGGTATATCCTTATGGAGTAATATTAGAAAGAGATTGTTTTATGAATAAAAAAGAAAAAATCCTAGGTATCTTACCAAGGTATGCACCAATTCCACTTATCTGTGCATGTGCATTTAACTGTATAATATACAGTGGACTTATGTTTCTGATGGGACCGGATGTTAAACGATATGACTTTACAAACGACTTCGACAGGATGGTTCCATTTATTCCAGCCTTTGCAAGTATATATCTGTTATGCTATATTTTCTGGGTTGTGAACTACTGCATGATAGGCAGCATAAGTAAAGAACACCTGTATCGTTTTCTTGTGGGAGATATGTTGTCACGAGTTGTCTGCGGAATATGTTTTGTACTTATCCCGACAACAAATGTAAGACCAGAGATAACAGGGACAGGTTTCTGGGATAATGTTATGAAATTTATATATACTATTGACCAGCCTGAAAACTTATTCCCATCAATCCATTGCCTTGCAAGCTGGTTTTGTTATCTGGGTATAAAAAATCAGAAAAAAATACCAAAATGGTATCAGATAACCTCACTTGGTATCGCGTTACTGATATGTATATCAACTCAGGTCACAAAACAGCACTATATCGTTGATATGATAGGCGGTATTTTACTTTCTTATATCTGTTTTGCTATAGGTCAGAAAACAGACTGGTATAAAAAACTTGAAAAAATATTTACAGCCATAAATCGTAAATTTCACATGGAGATATAGATGGGTAATAAAAAAACAGTAATATTTAACAGTATATTTTTTATAGTATTATTTTCTTTGACAACTTACATGGTATTAAAAGGTAATGAGCTGCCACAGATTCTGGATGTACTAAAATCCACAAATCCCCTGTATTATTTTCTGGGATTTGCAGCTATAATAATATTTGTATGTTGTGAATCATATATAATACACCGAATGCTCAATGTACTCGGGTACGATATTTCCGCAAACCATTGCGTAAAATATTCATTTGTCGGATTTTTTTTCAGTTGTATCACACCTTCAGCCACAGGCGGACAGCCCGCACAGCTTTATTATATGAAGCGTGATAACATAGGATTTTCCGTCAGTACCGTTGTACTTATGATAGTGACAATATTGTATAAATCTGTACTTGTATTTCTCGGTATAATGATAATATTTTTTAATCATTCACTGATTACAGATTATATAAAGGATGTAAATTTCTTTTTTTACTTCGGACTGCTGCTAAACGTAGGCTTTATTGCAGCAATGCTTATACTTTTGTTTGAACCTACATTAGCTTCACGCATTCTTTTTAAACTTACAAAATGGTGCGAAAAAGTCCGTATTTTGAAGAAAAGAGCTTCCAGAAAACAAAAACAAAAAGAGTCTATGGAACGTTATCACAATACTGCTACAGTTATAAGTGAAAATAAATTTTTAATTTTAGAGATGTTTGTGGTAACATTATTTCAGAGAATACTTCACTTTTCAATAACATATATTGTATACCGTTCATTTGGACTTAACACTTTATCCTTTATTGATGTGGTTTCACTTCAGTGTATTATCTCGATAGCCGTAGATATGCTTCCTCTTCCCGGTGGAATGGGAATAAGCGAAGGATTTTTTTTAAGTATCTTTAAAAAAATATTTACAGGAAGCCTTCTATATCCGGCAATGCTTTTGAGCCGCGGCATAAGTTATTATCTACTTGTACTTGTAAGTGCATTGATGACAATTGCTGCACATATAACAATAAAAGATAAAAGACAAATAAATTAAAAAATAAGAGGGAATTAGTGTGAAAAATAATCTTGATAGCTTATTTTTCACACGGCTATTTGTTTTATGAGCAAAAAACAAATAGCTTTTATGGCAGACGAGAATCGGAAATTCTCGTCACCACTTCGCAACAAGTTGCTCAGAAATGAGGATTAATATGATAGGATTTTATAATGTTTCTGTAATACTGACATATCTTGGTGTTGTCAGTGCTGCCATAGGAGTAAACTTTGCTTTACATGGTAATTTTAAAATATCAATGATATGTCTTATGATATGCGGATTAACAGACATGTATGACGGAACGATTGCAAGAATGATAAAACGCAGTGACGGCGCAAAGAAATTCGGTGTACAGATTGACTCTCTGTGCGACCTCGTCTGCTTCGGTGTTTATCCTGCAATGATAGGCTACGCACTCGGAATGGACCAGTGGTATTCAGTAGCTATATATATTCTTTACATACTTGCCGCAGTTATAAGACTGGCATACTTTAACGTAACTGAAGAAGAAAGACAGGCAAAAACAACTGAAAAGCGCAGATATTATCAGGGACTTCCGGTAACTTCCGTTGCACTTATACTTCCAGTTGTATATCAGTTAAAACGCTTTTATCCTGATGAGTTCCCAAGTATATATGTAACTGCACTTTTTATAATTTCAGTCCTCTTTGTGACTGACTTTAAGATGTTTAAGCCAGGCCAGAAATGTATGCTTGCATTTGTCGTGATTGGCATACTTATCGCTTTGAAAATGTTTTGTTTTTAATATGACTATTTGTTTATGAGCAAAACAAATAGCTCTTTACAACAAGTTGCTCAGAAATGAGGATAATAATGAAATATGCGGATTTAGACGGACATGTATATGAAAAAGAAAGTTCACAGGATTTTTTCCTGTCTTTACTATATAACTCCATGGCAGGCCAGCAGAGTCTTAAACTTCTGACCAGACCATTTGTGTCAAAACTCGGAGGTGCATTTTTGAGCACAAGGCTCTCATGCCTTTTCATTCCTGGATTTATACGCAGAAATAAAATAGATATGTCACAGTATGAGACAAAGCATTACACCTCATACAATGACTTTTTCACAAGAAAAATAAAAGATGGTATGCGCCCTCTCCCAGAAGATAAAAATATACTTTTCAGTCCATGTGACAGCAAGGTAAGTGCATACAGGATAGACAATGACACAAAATTTACCGTAAAGGATACTGAATATAGTGTAGAATCTTTACTTAGAAGTAAAAAAGCTGCAAAACATTACAAAGGCGGATATGCCGTTATACTTCGTCTAACCGTGGATGACTACCACCGCTACTGCTATATAGACGATGGTACAAAAGGAGATAATCATTTTATAAAAGGGGTCTATCATACTGTAAATCCGATAGCAAATGATTACACTCCTATCTACAAAGAAAATGCCCGTGAATACACAGTATTACATACAGAACATTTTGGCAATGTAACACAGATAGAAGTCGGAGCACTTATGGTAGGAAAAATAGTAAATCACCACCAGCGTGGTTCTGTAAAACGCGGTGACGAAAAGGGCTATTTCAAATTTGGCGGTTCAACAATCGTACTTCTATTTGAAAAAGATAAAATTGCCCTTGATAAAAACCTGCTTACAAGAACAAAGCACCAGTGCGAGACAAAAGTAAGGCAGGGAGATCCTCTGGGGATTTCACTGATTAAGTAAACAGTAAAAAACCTACATCAAAAGGTTAGTTCCCGGAGATGTAGGTTTTTATTTATTTTGATAACCACTGTTTTATCGTTTCTTCTTTACTTTGCTTCGTAATAATCTTATCTATGTAAATACTCTTTTGATTTCCTTTTCCAGTAATTTCGCAGAGGAACATTTTTCTGTCACCAAATTCCAGTTATCTGCAAGATGCTCTGTAAAAATTGTATATGTAGTAATACTCTTCTTGTCACCTCTTACTCTTATATCATGATAATACTTCCCTTTTGCTATAACACTTTTCCAAGGATCCTCTATTTTTTCAATATTATCAAAATCGTCATATGCCGCTACTATCCATTATGACATCCAATGGTGCTGTTTCCTTACACCACTTCCAGACACCTTTCCATCCATTTCCATATCGCCCCATCATGTCTGCCTCTGGCTGAAGATGAAGATATCTGTTTTCTTCTCCTGTGATTTTGTCAATGATTGTCTTGAGTACCAAATAATCGGTAGGCCCTTCAGACACTATTCCAATCACTTTACTCATAGTAACTCTGGTACACCTCCCAACAAACCATTGATCCACAATCTGGAAAGTGGCTGATTCATTCTCAGTAATTCCTCAGAAATCTTAACTCTTCGTATCTCCACATGTCCGTTTTTATTTCTGTCTGTAGTAAATAAACGGATATCATCATTAGATAAATCAAGACCATCAAGCACAAGTGGATTATGTGTCGTCATAAAAACAGTTTTATTCTGTCCAATAATAATATTGCTAAATATTTCTGTTACCTTCTTAGCCAGTCTGGGATTCAGTGCATGATCAAAACTGTCAATTGCAAACATTTTCGGAGCCTTTTCATGCATAGCAAGCGAAAGCATAAACAAAACATATTTTTCTTTGCAGGCTATTCGTATTGACCCTGTCTGTCATAGCCGCACTAAGTACTCCTAAAGCCTCCAATACAGATGACTTTCCAGAACCATTAGCTCCTATAAAGACATTTAGCTTTCCTGGTTCAAATGAAACATTATACAAAGATTTAAAGTTACGAATTGAAATCTCTCTTATTTTCATGTCTTCCACTTTTAACATCCCCTTTTTGCCCAAAATCGAACTATCTAATTTTAATTTAAGTATATCATTATTTCCAAAAAAATCTATATCTAATTTCTAACAAATACTTATTTTACAAGGAGTTATCTAAATTTAGATAACTGATTTTTCTTAAATTCACCTACTTCTAATTTTATTTTTAGTACTTCTATTTCATACAAAAATAATCTATCTAATTGAACTGCAAATCTACTAATTTTATTATTTGCTTTCTAAAATAATTTTAGACATTTTAAAGAACAAAGAGTTTTGTAGTACGAAGTTTCCTGTAAAGTAAAAAAAGAGCTATGCTATAACAACTTTTAATCATTAAAGCACAGCTCTTTTTGCGATTTTTAACAGTTATCTCTGCAATTGGGAATGAGTTTTAAGTCTTCAGCCCGACTATTATAAACCTCAATCACTCAGTTCACACACAGCCCAGGCAACCCTGTCAAGTTCCTCATATGTGGTATATTTTCCTATACTGACCCTGACTGTTCCCCCATACTCAATACTTCCTATAATATCATGCACAAAAGGAGCGCAATGATACCCTGTTCTTACAGCTATGTCAAAATCTTCATCAAGTATAGTTCCTACATCATCAGCTTTATAGCCTTCTATTGCAAATGAAACAACACTTGAAAATTTTTCTTTATCCATATCACTCTCTGGCATTTGAAAAATCTTAACTCCATATATTTCACTCAGTTTCTCTCTGAGATATTCTGTCTTTTCTCTCAATATTTCAAGGGTATCAGGACAATTTTCCATAAGTTCCAGTGCCTTTTTCAATGTACCTATTGAGACTATATCAGGACTTCCGATTTCATATCTCTTCACTCCGATTGCAGGCAGATTAAGATTAAGTGAATCACTTCCGTTTCCACCATACATAAACGGTTCTAATTCTATCCTACTGTTATTTATATAACCACCTACTCCAAAAGGTCCATACAGAGATTTATGCCCCGCAAACACAAGAATGTCTATATCTGACTTCTGTAAATCTACATCAATCATCCCCAGGCCCTGTGCACCATCAACTATCACTTTCGCATCATATGCTTTAGCTTCTCTGGCTATCTCGTCAACCGGCAGTATGTATCCCGTAACATTGCTTACCATATTTATAAATATATACGATGGTGTATGCTCTTCAAACTTATATACAAGCTTCGGTATATCTATAAATCCTTTGTCATCCACAGGCATTACACTTACAATAAAATCATATTTTCTGCGCATTGCCTCTATCGTTCTTGCAACTGCATTATGCTCATACGGAGACACATAGACCACATCAAATCCATTCCATTTTATGCCCTGAATAATATGATTCATTGCCTCTGTCGCAGAATGAGTAAAAATAACAGCTTCACTGTCTCTAGCTCCAACAAAATCTGCAACTGCTTTTCTTGTATCTTCTATAATCTTATCTGCAATTTTTCCTGCCTTATATGTTCCTCTGCCGGCATTTACTGAATATTCCCTGAAAAGCCTGTCAGCCTCTCTGTATACCTCCTCTGGTTTCGGAAATGTTGTGGCAGCGTTGTCTAAATAAATCATAAAAACTCCTATAATTAACAATTATATGTCTACTGCATCTGCACCGTACAGTCTGACTTGTAAATCTTCTATAAATTCCTGAAGATTCATAATATATCCATCCATTGAATCTGAATCTGCAAAAATTCTTTCATACATCTCTTCCACTCCTCCAAGCACATATGAATTATATAATTTATCATACTCTTTACGTGCCTCATCATCATTATCCAGCTTAAAAGCGATATCAATTCTTTCCTGATCTGTCTTTTTAGAATTTTCCAAAAGCATCAATACACGATAATTAAAAATCATTTCATCCTTTTCATTTAACATTTTATCTCCAAAAACTTTCGTGCTATCTTCTCCCTTATCAATATCAGCCTTCCTGTTATATACCCATCCAATTATCGGTGCAAGCCTGTAAATATCATAATTTGTAGCAAAAAAACCACTCCCGACTTCATCAGATAATTTTGCTGCAAGTTTTTTTACCATCATGGCATGCTTTCCTCTGAACACATATTGCTTATCAAACATGATTTACCCCTCCTTTACAGCCTGCGATTCCAGATTACTATTATTCACTTTTGCAACCAATGTTAACAACCTAACTTAAACAACCACAACATATAGTGGTTAGAACTTAAAAACTTTATATCAATTACTATTATCGGCACGGGATTTCCCGTGCCGTTCTCATTACACTAAATTTGCAC
>JAFPDA010000099.1 GCA_017425575.1 Lachnospiraceae bacterium
CGGTCACCTGTCTCTACAAAGAGAGGTACTGCAACCTGTGCACCTGTCTCTACGATAGCCGGCTTGTTTGCTCCCTGTGCTGTATCACCCTTGAAACCTGGCTCTGTCTCTGTTACTTCAAGCTCAACAAAGAGAGGAGGCTCGATAGCAAATACTTCACCATTGTGTGAAAGCATCTTAACCATCTCGTTCTCTTTAACGAATTTAAGAGAATCTCCAACCTGATCTGCTGTCATATCAATCTGGTCATATGTCTCTGTATTCATAAAATGATACATATCATCACTGTATAAATACTGCATATCTGAACGCTCGATATGTGCCTGTGGACATTTCTCTGTTGGACGGAATGTTTTCTCAACTACTCCACCATTCTTGATATTTTTAAGTTTTGTTCTAACGAAAGCCGCACCTTTTCCAGGTTTTACATGCTGGAACTCTATAACCTGATATACGTTTCCTTCGAACTCGATAGTCAAACCATTTCTAAAATCGCCTGCTGATACCATTATTAAATCCTCCTTAATGTAAACTGTGGTTTACCCATTATCTATAGTTTATCGTATTTCTTCATATATTGCAAGTATTTTATCTGCCACCTGACTTGTAGTTATACCATCAGTGGCAACTATCTCATCAGCAGCCTTCTCATACTTAGGTCTTCTTTCTTCCATAAGCTTGCTGATATATGGTATATTCATATTTCCATTTAAAAGAGGTCTGTTTGTATTATCTTTCACTCTTGAATATATAGTCTCCGGTGCTGCAGTAAGAAGAACTATCTTTCCAATCTGCTTCATCTTACGGACATTTTCTTCTCTCATAACCATTCCACCACCGCATGAAACTATACAAGGCTCCATATCTGCAATGTCATCAATGATAGATGTCTCTACACTTCTGAAATACTCTTCTCCTTTTTTATCAAATATCTCCGGGATAGAGCAGCCCTCTTTTTCTACTATCATTGCATCTGTGTCTATCTCTTTTACATTAAGCTTTCGGCTAAGGCTTCTTGACGTGCTTGTCTTTCCTGCCCCCATAAAGCCTATCATAAAAATATGTTCCTTTAACATTTTTATCCTCATTTCTGAACAACTTGTTGCCAAGCTATTTGTTTTTGCTCATAAACAAATAGCTTTGTGAAAAATAAGCTATCAGGATTATTTTTCACAATATCTTCTCCTGTTATCTCATATACATCCTAAAGTTTCTCTATACCATTAAAGACAATATATCTTTTAACCGGCTCACTTCCACCTGTCCCGGTGCACTCTCTTTTCCTATACAGCCAAAAGTAACTGCAGAGCCTGTTACCGGCGCACCTATACGGCTTATCACTCCTGCTTTTGCCATAGACATTGTTATCACCGGTATGTCTCCACCAAATATCTCTCTTGCATTTAATGTCGCAGTCATAAGATTTATTACATCCCTGTCTGACTGTGGCATAACCGCAAGCTTAGGAATATCGGCACCGGAATTATACATATCCACAAGTATAGCTGTCATATCATCTGTATCAGGTGTCTCGTCAAAATTATGATGTGAGCCAACTACAGTAGTGTACTCCTTAAGTTCGCATACAAACTCTGATGTATTATTGTCCATGTACATCTCTACATCTGCCATATCTATATCACCGGCCTTTGCCACTTCTATAATAAGCTTCTTATAATCTTCATACGCAATGTCCTTTTCTCCGCCCTCATTACTTGTCCTAAAAGTAAATAAAAGCGGTTTATCTCTAAGCACAGAACGCAGAAGGCTTGCTGTTTCCTTTACCAGTGCAATATCTTCACTGCCATCAAAAAAGTCAACTCTCCACTCTGCGATATCTGCCTTACCTGCATATATCTTCTCTGCCATTTCAAGAACATCTTCCTGTGTCCTTTCAATAATAGGCACACAGATTTTGGGACAACCTTCACCTATCCTCAGACCTCTAATCTCTATCATCTGTAACTTTTCCCTTTCCACAACGGTTTTACGTCTGCAAAACTCCCGTACCAGGCACGCATACCGCAAAACATTTTATTCATCCTTAAGAGTATCCTTTGCTGCTGCCACAATTGCAGACACTATACCAACAACAACCACTGCCACTACTACAACTACTGCTATTACTCCTGCTACTAATGCCATAATCATCTTCCTTTCTATAATCCAAAAATCTCAGCTATTCTTAAATTTCTTTTTTTATTATAACAAAAGGGTACTTGAAAAATCAAGCACCCTGATATATATACCTTATGTAATTACCTACATATTTACTATTAGTTGTTGATGAGCTTCTCATCCTCGTTGTTCCAGCTGTAAAGCTTACGAACTTCCTCACCAACCTTCTCAGCTGGATGCTCTGCTGCAAGCTTTCTAAGAGCCTTGAAGTGAGCCTGTCCACCTGCTGGTGACATGTCGAGAAGGAAATCTTTTGCGAAAGTACCATCCTGAATGTCTGAGAGAACTTTCTTCATAGCCTTCTTTGTATCCTCTGTGATAATCTTTGGTCCTGTAATGTAATCACCATACTCAGCTGTATTTGAGATAGAGTATCTCATTCCTGCAAAACCTGACTGGTAAATGAGGTCAACGATAAGTTTCATCTCATGAATACACTCAAAGTATGCATTTCTTGGATCATAACCAGCTTCACAAAGTGTCTCAAAGCCTGCCTGCATAAGTGCACAAACACCACCACAAAGTACTGCCTGCTCACCGAAGAGGTCTGTCTCTGTCTCTGTACGGAATGTTGTCTCAAGAACACCAGCTCTTGCTCCACCAATACCTAAAGCATATGCAAGTGCCATCTCCTGAGCTTTTCCTGTTGCATCCTGATGTACAGCAACAAGACAAGGAACACCCTTACCTGCCTGATACTCAGAACGAACTGTATGTCCTGGTCCCTTAGGAGCGATCATTGTAACATCAACATCCTTAGGTGGGATAATCTGGTTGAAGTGAATAGCAAAACCGTGAGCGAACATTAACATGTTACCTGCTTCAAGGTTTGGAGCGATATCTTTGTTGTACATTGCTGCCTGTTTTTCATCGTTGATAAGAATCATGATGATATCAGCTTTCTTAGCTGCCTCAGCTGCTGTATAAACTTCAAATCCCTGCTTCTCAGCCTTTGCCCAAGACTTAGAACCTTCGTAAAGACCAATGATTACATGACATCCTGAATCTTTTAAGTTCAAAGCATGTGCATGACCCTGGCTACCATAACCGATAATTGCTACTGTCTTACCATCAAGTAATGATAAGTTACAGTCGTCCTGATAAAAAATTTTAGCTTCTGACATTTGTATTTCCTCCTATGAAAACAATGAATAATTTATGTAAACGCTAGCTTGATAACGTTTCATGTAATTTTACAACGGATGACTAAATCATCTCATCCATAAGTGCATCAGCACCTCTGCTCAAACCTGCAAGTCCTGTACGGACAAGCTCTTTTATCTCATATCCATCTAAAAGCTTAACAAAAGCATTAAGCTTTTCCTGATTTCCTGTAAGCTCTATCATCATTGAATCAATGCTTACATCTACTATCTTTGCTCTGAATATATCTGCAATAGCTACTACTGCCGGTCTGTTCTCTGCCGGAACTCCCACTGTGACAAGTATAAGTTCCCTGCATACTGACTCATTGCTCTTAAGTTCTTTTACGCAACGAACATCTTCAAGTTTAGCAAGCTGTTTTTCAATCTGATCAATAATCTGATCATCACCTCTGACAACAACTGTCATTCTTGAAAACTCTGGATTCTCTGTCTCACCAACAGATACACTGTCGATATTATATCCACGTCTGCTGAAAAGTCCTGCAACGCGTCCCAAAACTCCAGTAGTATTATCCACTAAAATTGATAAAACTCTTCTTTTCATGATTAACCTCATCTCTATTCTGGCATTCTATTCTTTGACATTAGTATAGCCAACTACGATTTTAGCAATATGACACCTATTTGTCAAGGAATGTCAAAACTGTTTGCTTCCGATGGTATCTTTGCAGGTGTATTTTTCTTCAAATTAGCATTGGCACCTTTTATTCTTACATAGATTTTCGAACCTGAAACAGCTTTATCTCCTTTAAGGGTAACAGATACCGGCGCCTTAACCGTTTTCCAGTTAGCCTTTGTCTCATCAAACTTTCCACCTTTAGCTACAACCACATACTGATACTTTGTCTCCTCTGTAGCCTTATTAAATTTTATAGTATGATACTTTTTCTTCACTCCACCAACAGTTTTTGTCTCACTGCTGTATCTTACATCATCAGTCTCTTTCTCACTTATGCTAGGAGCTTTCTTCTGGCCTTCCAGATAAATATATTTCACCTTAGAATATCCATTATTACTTGTAGCTTTCTTTCTAATCTGAAGGGTTACATCAGTCCCATCTATTCCGGAAGATACTTTTGCCTTGTTTTTTGCATCCGGAAATAACCATATGTTCATTCCTTTAGTACATGCTGTCCATTTCTTTGCAACAGCATCATAATACTCCATTGACGTGTTAGTATTTATAGTCATTGAGACTGAGTTGAATCTCACATTAGGCATTGAAGGTCTTCTCGCAATTATGGCTGTACACTCATTAGATGGACGTTTGCCATTTTCAGCAGCAGCTCTTACTATAATCTTTCCACTTTTTACTCTTAGATTTTCAAAAGCCGGGTCTATAAACTCACCGTTTGGTGAAGCAGTTATGTCATTCCACTTATATGACTGGCTCTTTCTCCACTGAATCTTTGTAACTCCGGAAATGCCGCTTATATTTATCTTTGGTGCTTCCGCTGAACTTGTTCTGTCAAAAACAGCCTTAAATCCTGTTGGTCTTCCGGGAATAGTAACTTCTTTTATATCCTCATCTTTTACACAGTAGGTTCCCTTAATATAAACTTTCTTTTCATTAGAATCAATCCAGCTTATATTTACATGACCATTTCCTGCAGGGTACCAGTTTTGCCTGTCTGTCGAATACAATACTCCTGAATTTTGTTGTTTATTCACTGATATATGCTGTGCATCATAGTCCGGTGCAACAGATATAGCCGCTGAAGTAACATTTCCAGTTGCCATATTTACAGGATTTATATCCGTTGCCGGCTGTGAAATATTCATTGCAACCATATCATTTGAAGAAGATGATGATGCCCTTACTCTTACATAAGCATTTGAATATTTCTTTTCTGATGCTGAAGATGCCTTAAATTCAACTATGTAATCTCCATTGCCAGGATAACCTGCATCAGTTTTAATAAGATCTGACAATTCAATATCTTTCTCTGAAGTAGTCGGATTTGACCATTCAGTATCTCCTATTGTCCTGTAACTTATGTATTTGGGAACTTTTACTTTCTTATGGTTATTATCAACCTTAACATCCACTACTCCCTCTAACTTAGGAAGGATTACCCTGCTTTCGTTACTTGGTCTTGAACCAGGATTTGTATCTGACGTTCCATTGGCAGATGCCATTCGGAAATATACTATTGTAGCCGAATCCGGACTCTGACATCCTGCAAGATTAGCTATAATATCAGGATCTTTGGATGGATCTGTGGTTGTATCTTTCCATATGCTTGAACCGTTTAATCTCCACTGTATCTTTCCTGTAAATGAGGCAGATACCCCGCTGTATGACAAATTTCCATCCTCATACTTTGCCTCAAACTTATTATTATATTTGGGTATGTTAACAGTTACCGGTTTTTCTGAGACATCACCTTTGACAGATATTATCTTTGACACTCTGTTTGACAGCCATGATATGTCAAATGTCATACTTCCATTTTCTCTCTTTATGCCATTAAGATTTTCCCATACTCTCTGCTGCGAATCAGAAATATAATAATTATTATCATCATTACCTTTTATAGTCATGGTAAGGTCATCATAATTTATCTCAATAACCGATACAGATTTTTTATCATCTTCTTCTGCCTTAACATACAGCTTCCCGGCATTGATACCTGATACGGTAACTGCTGCCGAGAGTGCAAGTGAAATAAACTTTCTCATAATTTTTCTCATATTCATCCCTCCAAAGTGTCTGCCTTAACATTTTGAAATGCCTGCCAGATGATTTATAAACTGTTGTGCCGTACGACCGGAAATTCCGCCGTGGCTGAGTTCCCATTTGTTTGCTTCTGCACAAAGCTCCTCATCAGACAATTTAATCTCTGGATACTTTCTTGCAAGACCTTTTACTATATTAAAGTATTCCTGCTGTGCCGGTCTGTAGAAACCAATAGTAACACCAAATCTCGCTACAAGTGACAGTTTTTCCTGCATTGTATCAGAACGATGCAGTTCGTCTTTAGAAATATCAGATCTGTCACTCCAAGTCTCTCTTATAAGATGTCTTCTGTTGGATGTCGCATAAATAAGCACGTTATCAGGCTTTGTCTCAAGTCCGCCTTCTATAACGGCCTTCAAATACTTATACTCTATCTCAAATTCCTCAAATGAAAGGTCATCCATATATATAATGAATTTATAATTTCTGTTTTTAATCTCAGATATTATCTGCGATAAATATTTAAATTCATGTTTGTAGACTTCTATCATTCTGAGTCCCTGACTGTAATACTGATTTAAGATAGCTTTTATACTTGTTGATTTACCTGTTCCCGCATCTCCAAAAAGAAGTACATTGTTTGCCTTTCTTCCCTCAACAAAAGCCTCTGTATTTTCAATAAGCTTCTGTTTCTGAGACTCGTAACCAATAAGGTCATCAAGTGTCATATTTCCGGTGCTTGTTATAGGACTGAGAATATCATCTGATTTTTCATCATTTGATACCCTGAAGGCCTTATTAAGACCAAATTTTCCTACACCATATTTCTTATAAAACTCAGTAACTATATCATACAGCTGATTTTCATCCCCTGCTTTTTCAATAGCCTGACTGAGTTCCTGTACCTTTTCTGACACGCTCTTATTGAAAATCTGCTCGCTTTTGCCTATCGATTTATAGTTAAGTATAACACTGAAACAGTCTATATCAAGTGCCTTTTCTATCTCTGAAAAATCATAGTCAAAAAGCTGCTTAAATATAGCAAAATCTCCTCTTGCAAATATATTTACAGTTCCCTCGTTTGCACCTACTTTTTCAGAAACCAGTGCAAATGGATTCTCATTCATTGCAATAATAAATGCAAGATAATTGTGCCATAAATTTTTGTCAAAACCATAGCGTGTTGAAATATCAAGCAGACGGTTTATCTCAACATATATTTTTGTTATAAGATCTTCTTTTAAATATTTACCGGAAGCAAACTCCTTAAATATCTCTGATAGATTAAAAAGAATACTGTTTTCCCCAATATTTCTATAAATAACAAGCTTTGATGTCAAACGATACATTAAACATACGCCTCCCTACATTCTCTCAGGTGCTTCAAGACCAAGTAAGTCAATCGCCTGCTCAAGAACTTTTCCTACAAAACTGCTAAGCTTGATGTATGACTCTCTTACAGCTTCATCCTCATTTGTAACAATTTTATTCTCATGATAAAACTTATTAAACACATCTGATAACTCATATATATACTGACAGATTTTATGTGGTGCCTGCTCCTCATAAGCTGCTGTAACAGTTTCTGACCATTTTGAGAGAGAAAGCATAACATCTGTCTCACTCTTGTTGTCAGCAGGTGCAATACCTTTATCTTCTGAGATACTTATTCCAAGCTCTTTCACTTTCGCAAGCAGTGATTTGATACGAACTATTGTGTAAAGAATGTATGGTCCTGTATTTCCCTCAAATGAAGTAAATCTGTCTACATCAAATACATAATCCTTTGATGCCTGGTTGCTTAAATCTCCGTATTTGATAGCAGCAAGACCAATCTTTGACGCTGCATCCTGCATAGTCTGCTCGTCCATATCTCTGTCTTTCATCTTGTCAAGCACCTGCTCATTTACATCTTTGAGAAGCTGCTCAAGACGAAGCACACCGCCATCACGAGTCTTAAATGGCTTACCGTCTTTTCCGTTCATTGTACCAAAGCCGACAAAGATAAGATCTGTATCTTCTTTTACTATCTTGGTTTTGCGTGCACAGCGGAAGACCTGTTCAAAATAAAGTGACTGACGCTTATCTACAACATAGATAACCTTTGTAGGATCAAAAAGCTTTCTTCTCTCTACAAGTGTTGCAAGATCTGTTGTGTTATATAATGTTGCACCATTTGACTTAAGAATCATACATGGTGGAATCTCTTTTGTATCTGTCTCTTCTTTTACATCTACAACAAGCGCTCCATCATCTATATGAGCATATCCGCCATCTTTCATTTCCTGTACCATATCAGGAATATATGGCTGTGCGTCAGACTCTTTCTTCCAGAGGTCAAATTCAACATTAAGACTTGTATATATCTTCTTTAAGTCTTCAACTGATACATTTATAATGTGCTGCCAGAGGGCAAGATATCCTCTTCTTCCGGCCTGAAGCTCTGCTGTTGCCTGCTGTGCCTCTTCTTTGTACTCCGGATGCTCTTTTGAATATCCACTTGCATAAGGATATATCTCCTCAAGGTCACTCATTGTAAATGGAGCCTCTTTTGGATATTCGCCCTCATATTTATCATCAAAATATACAAGCTCAGGTTTACGCTTGCTAAGCTCTGTTATTATAAGACCAATCTGAAGTCCCCAGTCACCGAGATGTACGTCACCGATAACCTCATGTCCCATATAACGTGCTGTTCTCTTGATACTCTCGCCGATAACTGCTGAGCGAAGATGACCTACATGAAGTGGCTTTGCAACATTTGCTCCGCCGTAATCAATAACAATAGTCTCTTTCTTCTCTGGTTCTTCACAGCCAAATTTATCACTCTTAGCCATTTCGTTTATATAACCTGCAAGAAATTCATCACTTACAGACATATTTATAAAACCTGGCATCTGTGCTGTAATATCTTTGAAGCTTTCACTGTCTTTCAAAATATCAACTACTTCATTGGCCATCTGGATAGGTGCTTTATGATATTCTTTTGCCGCAGCAAGTGCACCATTACACTGATACTGACAAAGATCCGGTCTGTTTGACGCTGTAACCTTTGCGTATTTCTCATCGTAACCAGCTTTGACAAACGCAGCACTGAGTTCTTCCTGCAACAATTCAACTATCTTCTTCATAACTTATATATTTTCCTTTCTTTATATCCATCTAAAATAAAAAGTATAAAACTTATCTTATATATTGTAAAGCTAACATTAAAAACTATTCTAATACAATCTTATCAAGAATCTCAAAATATTCTTTAAAAGTCTTACTGCAGCACATCGGATTCAGTATCTCTATATCTCCACTTACAAGTCCTGTGACAGCAAATGACATAGCCACACGATGGTCATTATAAGTCTCTATGCTCGCTTTTGAAGGTTTACCGGGATAAATAGTTACCCCGTCTTCATATTCCTCACATTTAATACCCATTCTTGTAAGTTCTGTGACTATGACTTTTATACGGTCTGACTCCTGCCCCCTTATATGAGAAACACCATGTATAGATACCTTATCTTCCGCAAACGGAGCAATAGCTGCAAGTGTAAGCGTCTGGTCTGAAAAATCACTCATGCTTAAGTCTATACCTGAAAGTTTATTATTCTCTGGTGCATATAGTCTAAGCTGCTCACCGTCTTCATCCTCAAACCACTCAAGTCTGCAGCCCATCTTTTCAAGTGTATATATAAACTTCATATCCCCCTGTAAAGAATCTTTTCTCATATGTTTTACAACAGCTTTTCCACCTGTCACTGCTGCCATTGCATAAAAATAACATGCCGCAGATACATCTGGCTCTATCTGATAAACCCTTCCCTTATATATGGACTTTTTAACCATATATCTGTCACCGTCAAGCTTATCCACACCACTGTGTCCAAACAGCTTCATCATCTGTTCCGTCATCTCAACATATGACCTTGCACTTCTTGTACCTGTCATCTTTATAATAACTGACTTAAATACAAGTGGAGCAGTCATAAGCAGAGCACTTAAAAACTGACTGCTTTTGTCTATATTAAGCTCTATAACCCTGTCCGAAAAGTCATTTTCACTATTAACTCTGACACCTCGGACTTTCATAGGAAAGCTATAGTCATTTTCAAGCCATTCAAAAGAAGCTCCAAGTTCCTCAAGTGCAGTAAGAAGCTCTTCCATAGGTCTCTTCTTCATCTGCTCAGAAGACTCAAGTATATATTCTCCATCACTCATAGCTGCAAACGCTGTAAGAAATCTTGCCGCAGTACCTGCACTTCCGACATATATCTTTGCCTGTTTCAGTGGAATATCTCCACCTTCACCTTCTATTGTAACAACATTCTCCTGAGAATTAATGTCTACCTGAAACCCCATATCTTTCAAAGCCTGCAGAAAATTTGATGAATCCTCACTAAACTGGACACCCTTTAAAACTGTTGTTCCTTCTGCCATAGCTGCCATCAGAAGAGCCCTGTTTGTAATACTCTTCGAGCCAGGCACACTTACACATATATCCAAAGGTTTCATAACCTTTTTTACTTTATATCTGTCCATTGACTATTTTCTCCATCCACGCATAATATTTAAACTTTATTATACCCTATATATAAGCAGATAGGCAAGTAAAAACTGCCGCCTTACAATTTTTCAATTGCAAGACGGCAGTTTTTTATTAAAGTATCACGATAATCAAATATTTCTATCTGATATTATTTCATAAACTCTTTAACTTTTGCATAGATACCTTCACTGTCAAGACCATACTTCTTAAGAAGTTCTACTGCAGGACCTGACTCACCAAATGTATCATTAACACCAATCTTAAGAACCGGTGTTGGTGCATTAGCTGCAAGACAATCACAAACAGCACTTCCAAGTCCACCGATTACTGAATGCTCTTCGATAGTTACTACTTTGCCTGTCTCTTTAGCTGCTGCAATGATAAGTTCCTCATCAAGAGGTTTGATTGTGTGGATATTGATTACTTTTGCATCAATTCCATCAGCTGCAAGTTTCTCAGCAGCATCAAGTGTCTCAGATACTTCAAGACCAGTTGCAACTAATGTCACATCTTTACCTTCACGAAGTACTACACCCTTACCAAGTTCAAATTTATAATCTGCATTATCATTTATAACTGGAACTGCTAATCTTCCAAAACGGATATATACAGGACCTTCATGATCAAGAGCAGCCTTAACTGCTGCTTTTGCTTCTACATCATCTGAAGGATTCATAACAACCATTCCAGGAATTGTACGCATAAGTGCGAGGTCTTCACAACACTGATGTGTTGCACCATCTTCACCTACTGAAATACCGGCATGTGTTGCACCAATCTTAACATTAAGCTTTGGATATGCAACTGAGTTACGAACCTGTTCAAAAGCACGTCCTGCTGCGAACATTGCAAATGAACTTACAAAAGGAATCTTTCCTGTTGTAGCAAGTCCTGCTGCAATGCCAACCATGTTACACTCTGCAATACCACAGTCAATATGTCTGTCTGGATAAGCTTTTTTGAAGATACCTGTCTTTGTTGCTGCTGCAAGGTCAGCATCAAGAACAACAAGGTTTGGATACTGCTCTGCGAGTTCTGTTAATGCATTTCCATAACTATCTCTCGTAGCTATTTTCTTTACTTCTGCCATTTTGTCCTCCATTCTGCTTATTTCAAGCTCTCACCGATTTTTTCTAAATCTGCCATTGCCTGTGCGTACTGCTCGTCATTAGGAGCTGAACCATGCCATGAAGCCTGATTCTCCATGAATGAAACTCCTTTACCCTTAACACTCTTAGCCACGATAGCTGTTGGCATACCCTTAGTTTCTTTAGCTTTCTTAAATGCATCTGCAATCTGATCAAAATCATGTGCATCAATCTCAACTACATTGAAATTAAAAGCTTTAAATTTATCAGCGATTGGATATGGAGAACAAACATCCTCAATATTTCCATCAATCTGAAGTCCATTATTATCAACTATAACAACAAGGTTATCAAGCTTTCTTGCTCCTGCGAACATAGCTGCTTCCCAAACCTGTCCTTCCTGAATCTCTCCGTCTCCAAGAACTGCATAAACGCGATAATCTGCATTATCAAGTTTTGCTGAAAGAGCCATACCTACTGCTGCAGATATTCCCTGTCCAAGAGAACCACTTGACATATCTACACCCGGAATATGTTTCATATCAGGATGTCCCTGTAAATAAGAACCTACATGACGAAGTGTTGTAAGATCTTCAACCGGGAAAAATCCTCTGTTTGCAAGTGTAGAGTAAAGACCTGGTGCAATATGACCTTTAGATAATACTAATCTGTCTCTATCTGCTTTCTTTGGATCCTTTGGATCTATGTTCATCTCCTCAAAATAGAGATATGTTAAAATATCAGCTGCAGATAAAGATCCACCCGGATGACCTGATTTTGCACTGTGTACTGCTGTAACAATGCCTTTGCGTACTTCATTTGCAGTTTTCTTTAATGCTAAAGTATCCATATTTGTTTCCTTTCTTGACTTTTATTTTAAATATGATTATTTTCCAAATACAGCAATATAATCTTTCTGGAATTTATCAATACCCTGGTCTGTAAGTGGATGTTTTGTCATCTGCTCAATTACAGAGTAAGGAACTGTTGCGATATCAGCACCAGCTAAAGCACAGTCAGTAACATGAATTGTGTTACGAACGCTTGCTGCGATAATCTCTGTATTGATTTCTGGGTAATTAGCAAAAATAGCGGATATTGTCTCGATAAGGTCAATACCTGGCTGTGAAATATCATCAAGACGTCCAAGGAATGGAGAAACATAAGCTGCTCCTGCCTTTGCTGCAAGAAGGGCCTGGTTAGCAGAGAAGATAAGTGTTACATTACACTTGATACCTTCGCTTGCAAGAACCTTAGTTGCCTTTAATCCTTCAACTGTCATAGGAATCTTAACTACCATATTTGGATGGAGTTTTGCAATTTCTCTACCTTCTGCAATCATTCCCTCAGCGTCAACTGTTGTTGCCTTAACTTCACCACTGATTGGTCCGTCAACGATAGATGCAATTTCTTTTAAAACTTCTTCCTGGCTCTTTCCACCTTCTTTTGCTATAAGTGATGGGTTTGTAGTAACTCCACAGATAACTCCCATCTCATTTGCCTTCTTAATGTCCTCAATCTTAGCTGTGTCAACAAAAAACTTCATAATAAAATCCTCCTAAAAATAGTATAAATAGTATAAAAGCGATAACTCGCCATAAATCTGTTATAGAAACTTGTATACTTTCTATAACAATTTAAATCCTCTTAAATTATTATACATCTTTTTAAAGATAAGTCAACAACTAATAAAACCAAAATCCCTTCCAATCATTTTTATATGTACGGTAAATTTTATTCTTAAATTTAAATTGTTTAATAGATTTGCAGCTGCTGTCCATCTCTATTATATTTTTAGTTCCTGTTTTACAGTAAACAAATACATCCTCAAGCTTTAATATATTTCCACCATTACTGTTTTTATCGAAGGCTTTATTTTCAACAAGTGAATATGTCTTTGTATTTTCATCAACCATATATTTGTAATAACGTGACTTATTCTCCTTAGTTGCCATAAGACCACTGTTATTATTCAGCATAGATATATAATACTGTCCCTCTGCAAGTTCCAGTGATTTCTCATATCTGATAACATTCTGTCCCGCCTGTGAATCAAATAATTCAGAAGCTTTGGTTTTCTTCTTTTTAAGAATAGAATTAACTATCGGTGTCTCTACAGGCTTTGGAGTCTCCCCTTCTTTAAGTGCCTTGGTAAGAACCTTCTTCTTAAGTCCCTTGTAATCCTTCCATATACTCTTATCTGATATAATGTAATTTATCTTAGGCATAAGGCTTCCGGCATTGCTTACCTTAAATATGCTTGAAAGTTTTCCTGAGCTTATAAGAAGCTGATTTGTTCCAGTGACCTGTATAGAATTCACATCTATCCAGTCAGGATTTTCAGCACCGGTCTGTTTCTTTGCCTTTTCATATACCTCTGGTAAAAGCTCTTTCATATCAAGCGACGTACTTACGTCACCACTATCAAGTTCAACCTTCAATATCACACTGTTCTTAACACTTTTTTTGCCAACAGGTGTGGCAATCACATAAGCACTTCCAAAGTCATCATACGCAAACTCTCCGCTCTGGTTATATCCATTTATCTTACATACTTTCAGCACCTGTCCAAGTTTATTTACAAGTACAATCTTATCCTTTGCTGCTGAGTAAAGTACACCATCATATACTGACTGTATACTTCTTCCAACATATCCATCAAGAGGTATCTCTCCTCTGAGTACTCCGGAATTATCATACAAAAGTATGGCATTGTCCCTGACTTTCTTTTTAATGGTCTTTCTAATACGTCTTGTTGTCTGTTTTCCA
>JAFPDA010000100.1 GCA_017425575.1 Lachnospiraceae bacterium
GTGAAGATTGCTGAAGACAATACAAATGTTATATTTGTATATGATGCAAAGACAGACAAGCTTTATGACAGTGTAAACAATGCTTCAGAGGTGGCAGAGCTTCTTGGAATGGTATCTGAGCCTGCAAAACAGGAAGTTATATACAATGGAAATGATACACTTAAGTTTGTATGTGCACCTGAAAGTGCAAAAGAAGTTACAATGACATATGGTGTATATGATGAGGCAAAGAAAACAGTAGCTGATCAGAAGACAGTTTCTCTTACAAAGAAAGTAAATGGTTCATTTGAGACAGATATGCTTAGCTTTGGAGATAAAGCTGCTAAAGTTGCTTACTATTATACAGTGGATGGAGTAAGAACTCTTGATTCTTCAAATGCAGACAAGGTTAAAGCCGGAGAAGAGGAGTTTTCTGTATACGCAAAGGCAGAGTTTAAGGGACGTCAGATATCGCTTCCGGGAACTGTAAATGGAAATGGATGGAATCCTGCAAAAGAGTCTGAGACAATGACATATAAGGGAGATGGAATCTATGAGCTTACAGTAAAAAATCTTGGTGCTGCTACATATGAGTACAAGGTTGCCGTAGGTGGTAAATGGGATGAAAACTACGGTGCAGCAGGTGAAGAGCATGGTGCAAACATAAAACTTAGTCTCTCAAAGACATCGGATGTAACTTTTACATACAATGATTACAGCCATATTGTTGTAAACAGCATTGAGTATATTTTTGCAGATATTGCTCTTTCAGGAACCGGAGTTTCAGAAGTGAAGCTTGAGGATAAAAACCTTAAAGGAATATACAGTGCACAGGTAACTTTACCGGCAGGTGAGTACAAAGACCTTGCATACAAATATGATGGAAAGACATTTGCTGTATCTGAGTTTAAGCTTGATGCAGAGAAGAAGGTTAATTTTTATTTTGATCCTGTAACAGAGGTATATTATAACGATGCTTCAGATGTTAAAGTAGACACTTCTAAGATTTATTTTGACTCAAAGGATATAGAATACAAAGAGCCTTTTGGTGCTGTAGAGCAGGGTAAAGACGTTAAGTTTGCACTTCAGACAGGTGAAGATGCCAAAGAGGTAACTCTTATAGTAAAAGGAAATGAAGTTAAGAGAGTTGCACTTACAAAGGGAGAGGTTAAGGATGGCAAGGTAACATGGTCAGCAAAGACTTCTTTTGGTGAGATAGGTGCTTATGAATATTTCTTCGTTGTATCAAATGGTTCATCTATAAGTGTTTACTCTGATGATGCCGAGATGGATTATGGTGTTGGAGCTTCAACTACACTTGCAGAAGTTATGCCATATGATCTCAACGTATATAAGAGCGGATATAAGACTCCTGACTGGATGAAGAATGCAGTTATATACCAGATTTTCCCAGACAGATTCTATAATGCAGATAAGTCAAATGACAAGAATGATACTGTTGCAAGAGGACCTGTTAAGTATGAGTTTGTAAATGACTGGTATACAATTCCATCAAATCCGGAGCAGCAGGCTACAGAAGACCCATATCCTGACAATGCATATTTTGGAGATGACAACTGGGGAAATGAAATATATGGTGGAGATCTTAAGGGTATAATAGAAAGACTTGGTTACCTTAAGGCAGTTGGCGTTAATGTAATATACTTAAATCCGGTATTCTCATCAATTTCAAACCACAGATATGATGCGAGTGATTATGAGACAATAGATCCTATACTTGGAACTAACGGTGATTTTGATAAACTTGTAAAAGCTGCAAAGAAGAATGATATGCATATCATCTTGGACGGTGTGTTTAACCATGTTGCAGACGATTCAAAATACTTTGACAGATATTATACATATCTCAAGAAGGGTGCAGAGAAAATTGGTGCATATCCATACTGGGCATATGTATATGATGAGATGGCAAAAGACAGCAGTCTTACAAAAGATGCAGCAGAGAAGAAAGCCAAAGAATACTTCACAGATAAATATGGTATCAAGGATTACACATATGTACAGTGGTTCGATGTCAAGAATGAACCTATGAAGAGTGGAGACAACGAAGTAAAAGACACAATGGGACTTCGTAAAGGCAAAGCCGTATATGCTTATGACTGCTGGTGGGGATATGACAATATGCCTGTAATCTATTCTACAAATGGTTCTGAGTACCAGACACCGGGATGGGCAGAAGAGATTATCGGAACAGAGGAAAAGGAGTCAAAGACAGACGGAAGTATAACAAAATTCTGGCTTGACAAAGGTTCAAACGGCTGGAGGCTTGATGTTGCGAATGAAGTTTCAGATGAGACATGGCAGCATTTCAGAAATTCTGTTAAGGCACTTAGTGCTGACAATGTAATAGTTGGAGAAATCTGGACAGATGCGTCTGAGTATCTCAGGGGAGATATGTATGATTCTGTTATGAACTATGTATTCAGAGATGCAGTTCTTGCTTATGTAAGAGATGGAGACCTTAAAAAATGTGTAAGCAGTCTTGAGAGAATCAGAGAGCGTTATCCAGAGGAAGCATTCTATGCAATGATGAATCTTATGGGCTCACATGACACATCAAGATTACTTTCAGTGCTTGATGGTGTTGAGGATGACAGAAACCAGAAAGATTTAGAGCATGCTTTCCCTACATATGAGAAAACATCTGACAGAGCAAAACAGTTACAGTATGTTGTTGCATTTATCCAGATGACATATGCAGGTGCACCTACTATCTATTATGGTGATGAGCTTGGAATGACAGCGGCAGATGATCCTGACAACAGACGTGCAATGCTCTGGGGCAAAGGAAATAAAGCTATACTTGAGTGGTATGCTACAATGGCAGATATCCGCAGCAAGTATACAGCTCTCCGTACTGGTTCAGTTGATGTTATTGATGTAGCTGAGAATGTACTTGCCTATATAAGAGAGGACAGTGAAGCAAAACTTGCTGTAATGGCAAATGCTACTGATAAGGATATAAATACAGAGTTTAATTTTGCTGCAAATGGATTAAATGAAGCTTCTTACACAGATCTTGTAAACGGAAAAGAGTACAAGGTTGCAGATGGAAAAGCAAAGATTAAAATTCCTGCATACAGAGGATGTGTTCTTGTTGCAACAAAGGATGTAAAGAAGATTTCTATCGATAAGAAGGCACTTGCTCCTGGATATGATTCAAAATACATTGTAAAGAGCGGTGTAGTCCTTAATGTAAATAAGAAAAACGTTACAATTAAAAAGGGTAAAACACTTAAATTAAAAGTTAACTTTGTTGCATTTGATGACAGAGATAAGATTTCTTATAAGAGCGCAAATAAGAAAGTAGCTACTGTAAAGAATGGAAAGATTACTGCGGTTGGTGCAGGAAAGACAACTATAACAATTAAGACAAAACATGGTCTTAAGAAAACTGTTAAGGTGACAGTTACAAAGAAAGCAAAGAAAAAATAACAATCAAATAAGGCAGAATATTTCACGCTGGTAATGCATGAAAATAGCTTAAATTAAATAAACCGATGGTATGGACTTGGACTGACAAGTTGAAACCATCGGTTTTTTATATCAAATCATATTATAAAAAATAAGGCTGAAACATTATATTTTTTGTTGCTTGTGTAATAAAAATAGTTGAGAATATATGTGAATATTGGTATAATTGTGGTAAATAGATCTTCGGGCTGTTGGTTATTTGACTGCTTGCATGGTTTTTTTAGGTGTAAATATGTGCGTTTTGTAAGAAAAAATATTGGTGGTGAATGTATATGAATAAAGAGAAAGAGTTATTAGAGATTTTTAAAAGTATATATCTGCAGACTAAAGGAATATATCTTGTAAATCTTGAAAATGAACTATACGAGACTTTGTATACCAGAGAAGAATTTATAGATATGATTCCGGAGAATGGTAATCTGGAAAATATGTATAAAACTTTCTTTTTGGCCAGAAGATATAATAAAAATATAAAAAATGAAAATTATAATATTTTTGCCTCGAAAGATGTATTTTTTAAAGGCAATTATCGTGGAAAAATAGAGATAAAAGTTGATGGGGAATTAAATAAATATGAATGCAATGTTTTCTGTCTGTCAGATAAAAAGAGAGTATTTATATTTGCGGAAAACACAAAATCTGATGAAGAAGAACTGCTTGAAAAGGAAAAAATGACTGCCATACAGGAGGATTATCTTTTTTCGATGGCTATAGATTTGAAAAAAGACTTATGCCTTAATTCTGTGACAACTGAGATTAGTTCAGAGAGACAAAATTACCTTGAACTGAAGTATTCAAACTGGAGAGATATGATATCAAATATGTTTATGGAAGAGGATAAAGAGATATTTTTGCAGATATCCTCTCCGGAGTATGTAATAGAAAGGCTTACAGAAGAAAAGCAGTTCAAATATGATATTCAGATGATGAATATGCAGGGAACTTTTATCTGGGTCAGGCTGATGTTCAGGAGAATGAAGAAGTTTGATGATGAAAATCAGGTCTTTATGTATTCTGTTCAGGATATAAATGATGATATGACAAGACTTTTGAAACAAACCAATATCATAGCAGCAGTACAGAAGAAAAATGAACAGCTTACAGATATAAACAAAGCAAAATCCATGTTTATATCAAATATGTCGCATGAGATAAGAACACCCATCAATGCAATACTTGGTCTCGATGAGATGATACTCAGGGAGAGCAGGGAAGATAATATACTTGAGTATGCCAATAATATTAAAAGTGCGGGAAGTATGCTGCTCAGTGTTATAAACGACATCCTTGATTTCTCGAAAATTGAATCAGGAAAAATGAGAATTGTACCTGTTGAGTATTCTGTTGAATCAATGATTAGTGATATATGTAACATAATAAAGATAAAGGTTCAGCAGAAGGAACTTAATTTTAAGGTAGATATAGCAGAGAATATTCCTAAAAATGTCATAGGTGATGAAGTAAGAATTAAGCAGATAATTATCAATATTCTGACAAATGCTGTTAAGTATACTGAAAAAGGCGGAGTTCATCTTGCAATGCGTTGTGAAAAAATATATGAAGTTGAAGTTGAACTGGAAGTAAAAGTTTCAGATACCGGAATAGGCATAAAAGAAGAAGACGTACCTATGCTGTTTAGTGATTTTGAACGCCTTGATATCGTAAGAAACAGAAATATAGAAGGGACAGGTCTTGGGATAAGCATAGTTACCCGTCTTCTGCATCAGATGGGTTCAAGGCTTGATGTTAAGAGTAAATATGGAAAGGGTTCGACGTTTTCTTTTAAACTCAGACAGAAAGTTGTATCGTGGGACAATATAGGTGATTACGAGAAAATCAGAGAAAATCATATAAGGGATTTTAACAACAACCCTATTATTGTATCTGACAGCAGCAGAATTCTTGCAGTGGATGATAACAGTGTAAATATTCAGGTTATAGAATGTCTTCTTAAGAGAACCAGAATTAAAGTTGACAGTGTACAAAGCGGCATGGAGTGTCTTGAGAAAATAAAAGAACAGAAATATGATATTATATTACTGGATTACAACATGCCTGTTATGAATGGAGAAAAAACTCTTAAAAAAATCAGGAGTATGGGCGGTGAATACGAGAATCTTCCTGTGATAGTACTTACGGCTGACACAACAAATGATGCAAGAGAAAGATATATGGGTATGGGATTTACGAATTATATTGAAAAGCCGATAGATGGAGAACTTTTAGAGAAGACGATAGCTCATTATATAATAAAATAATCTGCAAGGATGAAATCTTTTTGTGTGATTATAGTGTATGGAAACTTGAAAAAAGCAAAAAGTTTTTTGAGGGTAAAAATAGTATTTATATGGAAACTGTCTGTTAAAGCTGTTACAAATTTGAAAAAAAGCTGTATTTATGCTATTATATAAAAATTGAGTGTTTTATATCAGAACAGGCTTACTTATACTGTGCATTGATAAGAAAATACGGAAATGTTTAGGATATGGTTTGGAGGAAGATATATGATGAATCTTAAAAAAGTAGTAAAAAAATTTACCTGTGGTGTACTTTGTACAGCTATGTTATCCTGCTGTGCAGGAGATGTGAAGGCTAAGACTTTGAAGGCTATAGATACGTCCAGTGTGGTTGGTGATGTTATAAACAGCGTTCAGAGTGTTATTGTAACTGCTCCTGAAAACAAGGTTACAAATCTTTATGTATCTAAGGCTTCTATGGATTCCGTAACACTTAAGTGGACAAAATCTATAGATGCATCTGCCTATGTGATACAGTACTGGATTAGTGGAACCAGTGACAAAACAGAGATTAAGATAAATGATGTATCGGAGTATACCATAACTAATCTTGAACAGAACGTGTATATGTTTGCTGTTCAGGCAGCAAATATTAAAGCAGATGGAAGTTATACAAAAGGAAATCCGACAGAGACTGTGTTTGGGGCACCGCTTCCATTGAAACCAACAGGAAAAATTAACAATGCAAAAGAAGGATACTGTTCATTTTTTATTGAAGGGCTTAATGCTTATTCAAATCCTGAAATGAAATCGCAGATTGTAATATATGATACTGAAAATAATCAGATAGGAGAGCAGACTTTCACGGGAAATTATAATGGGGTTTCAATAGAGTGTGATGAACTTTTAAATAATAATTTTTATTATGCCAAAATATGTGGATATTACACAAATTCAAGGAAAGAAGAACTTTGTGGAGAGTGGTCTGATGCAATATATTTTTCCACGGCAATTTCTCCTTTGAAGACAAGTCAGAAAAACAGACAGGTTACTCTTCAGTGGCCGAAGGTAAAAGGAGCAGCAGAGTATACAGTATATGTCTCTAAAAAGAAAGACAGTGGTTTTAAGAAGGTTTGCAATACCGGTAAACTTACAAAAACTGTTTCCAAATATGGCACCACAAAACTTCAGGCTGGAAAGAATTACTATTTTAAGGTGGTTGCTTCTAAGGAGAAGGATGGAAATACATACACATGCAGCAGCAGTGTTCGAAAGGTGAATATTAAATAATGGGTAATATCAAAAAGATTTTTTTTAGAGATATAAAGGCTTTAATAAAAAATCCTTTTGCTTTTCTTATTGCAGGAGGACTTTGTATTATTCCGGCTTTATATGCATGGTTTAACATATATTCTAACTGGGATCCATACGGAAATACAGGCAATCTTCAGATAGCAGTTGCCACTGAGGACAAAGGATATGTAACTGAAAAGGGCAAAAAGGAAAATGTATCAGATACAGTTATAGAGACTCTGAAAGAGAACGAGAGTATAGGATGGGTTGAGACACCTGATGCACAGTCAGCAATAGAGGGTGTTGAGAGTGGCAAATATTATGCGGCGGTTATATTTGCGGAAGATTTTACAGAATGTATGTATCGGGGGTTTCTAAATGGAATGAAACGTCCTGAGGTTACTTACTATGAAAATGAAAAGAAAAATGCCGTTGCTACAAAGATTACAGATACAGCAGTTGGAACATTGGAAAATAATATAAATGAGCAGTATATCTCGCTTGTTGTAAGTACTCTTTTTGACAAGCAGCAGGAAGCTGTAAACAGGGCTGGGTCAGAAGAGGTTATTGAAAATATTTCTGCAAGGATACAGAAAGTGAGAGACAATATTGACGATTTTGCTGTGACAGTAAAGACTCTTGCAAAGGCAAATGACAAGCTTGTGTCATCGCTTCAGGGAGCAGGAAACGATATAAATTCTATTGGAAGAACACTTAAAAATGCACAGACTAATATATCTGATATCCCTGATACAGATGTTATGGCAGAAAATCTTAGCAAAAAGAACAGCCAGCTTACAACTTCTCTGGGCAACAGTCTTTCTGATTTGAGAAATGCGCAGCAGGCAGATAAAAAATCTCAGAAAAAGAAGTATTATAAACAGCTCAGTAAGGATTTACAGACATCTAAAAATAATGTTGATGATTTGATAAATTCACTGCAGGTTTTGAATATATCAACAGTTAATCTGTCAAATGGGATACTTTTATCGCAGCTTGAGAATTATTCGGCAAGACTGGGTGATATTATTGACAGACTGGATTCAAATATGGATACAGAGCAGTCAGAGTCGGCACTTTCACTGGCTGAGAAAGAACTTGAACTCCAGCTTGAGAATCTTCAGAGAAGTGCACAGAATACAACAGCGCAGTCACTTGCTAAGCTTGGAAGTGAAATTCAGGCAGTGGCTGACAAGGCATCCCAGATGATTGAAAGTATCTGTGGTGACATAAAGATTATAGATAAGATTATTGACTCAGGTATCACGACTGTGGATCTTACCAATAAAAGTTTTGATGCTATGGCAAAACAGCTTGATGATGTTGTGGTTAAACTTGATGAGATTACTGAGTCAGTGGATGGAATTAGTGATGCCGCACTTACACAGAAGTTTCTTGAGTTTATTCAGGGCAATCCTGATGAATATGGAGCTTTTTTTGCAGAGCCTGTAAAGGTTGAGACAGAAGGTGTGTATCCGGTTGAAAACTATGGTTCAGGTGTTGCACCATTTTATACAACACTTGCTTTGTGGGTTGGTGGTGTTGTGCTTGTATCACTTATCAAAGTTAAGGCACATACTGACGGAATTAAAAAGGCCAAACCATATCAGTTATTTTTTGGAAGATATCTTTTGTTTCTGGTATTGTCTCTTGTGCAGGCTCTCATTATTGTCTGGGGAGATATTTACCTGTTACATATACAATGTCTGTATCCGGCAAAATTTCTGTTGGTGTCACTTATTGCAAGCATAACATTTTCGCTTCTTATATATTCTTTTACATTATCCTTTGGAGATGTGGGAAAGGCGGCGATAGTTGTTATAATGGTATTGCAGATAGCGGGTTCAAGTGGAACATATCCTATAGAGATACTTCCGGAGTTTTATCAGAATATATATATATTCTTCCCGTTCCCTTATGCAATAAATGCAATGCGTGAAGCTATATGTGGAATGTATGAGAGTGATTTTACATTGTGTGTTATAAGGCTTATGCTTTTTGCAGCAGCAGCTCTGGTGCTTGGTCTTATAATAAGAATTCCATTTTCAGATATAAACCACTTTGTTGAAAAGAGAATGGAAGATACAGAGATGATGTAATTCTGGAGGCTAAGATGGATAATATTACTGATAAAGAAAAATATGATAATCTGCTTGAAAGTTTACTGGAATATCAGAGAAAACTTCACCGTGAAAACAGAAAGAGGATAAAGGTTGGTCTGCAGTGTTTGTTCTGGGTGCCATTATTATTTATGTTTCTTATGTTTTTGACGTCTGGAGAAAAGGTTATTTTTCTTATACTGTGGATAGTGTCGCTGTTTATAATTGCATGTTATCTTATATGCGTTGAATATATTGATTTTCAGGTACAGGAGCGTATGAGGGAATACGGAGACAATGACAGTGATGAGAATGATAACCTTATAGGTTCTGATATTGAAGCTCTTGAAGAGAGTATAGATGAGCTGCTTGATCAGATAGGGCAGAAAAGAACTGAAAATATTCAGCGGATTATGGAGAAAATAGAGCAGCAAAAGGAAAATCTGCATCAAAGTGATGTAAAGCAGAAAGGAGACGGCAATGAGTAATATCATAAAGATAATTATGAGAGATGCAAAAAGCATCAGTACAAATGTCGTTGCCACTGTAATCTTCATGGGACTTTGTGTTATACCATCACTTTATGCATGGTTTAATATAAACTCAAATTGGGACCCATACAGTGAAGAGGCAACTTCAAATCTTCAGATTGCAGTGTATAGTGAAGATAAAGGGATTAAGATTGGAAATGCAGAGCTTGTTATAGGAGACTCGGTTGTAGATGCACTTCACAATAATACAAGTATCGGATGGGTTTTTCCGGAGAATGAGAGAACTACTATAAATGGAGTGTATAGTGGAGAGTATTATGCAGCGCTTGTAATACCGGAGGATTTCTCACAGAGTATTGCAAATATCGTAGATGGTGATTATTCAGGCGGAAAGATTAAATATTACAGTAATGAGAAGAAAAATGCCATAGGAACAAAGATAACCGGCAAAGCAAAGAATGCAGTGCAGTCTCAGGTCAACTCAACAGTTTTCAAAACTATTACGGAGATTGCTGCAAAGGCTGGTAATGCAGCTAAAAGTATAAACAGTGCAGGAGATGACAATTCTGTTGGGATTCACCTTGCGAATCTTAAGAAGGATATTGACAAATATTCCCTGATTGCAGAAGATATGGCAGGCACAGCAGATTCTGCTGTTAAGATGATGAACAATGTGACAAAGCTGAATAATAAGATTGTTGATGATTTGCAAAAGGATCTTGGCAGAGTAACAACGGGTACTATGTCATTTAGCACAGCCGGTATAGAGACGGCCAATGTGAGACTTCAGGATTATCTGTCACTTCTTAAAAAAGGAAAAGCTGACATTAAACGCACAACAAAGCTTCTTAAAAATATTTCAGAGAGGGTAGAAGAGATAGAGACACAGATTTACGGCATTGCTGACAGTGAGACGTTTACTCAGCTTGTGGATATTCTGCAGAATGAACCTGAAAAGATAGGCACGTTTTTCTCGACACCTGTAAATCTCAAAACAGAGAAAGTATACCCGATAAAAAACTATGGTTCTGCTATGGCTCCGTTTTATACAGTGCTTGCAATATGGTTTGGTGCACTTATACTGGTTGCCATAATTCATACAAAGGTGCATCATTTCGAGGGACTGACAGATGTAAAACATTATCAGGAATATTTTGGAAGATATGTGATATACTTTGTCATTGGCCAGATACAGACACTGATATGTGTGCTTGGAGATTTGTTCTTTATACAGATACAGTGCAAACATATGTTTTTGTTCTGGCTTACCGGAGCTTTATCAAGTTTTGTATTTACATTTTTTATTTATTCTCTGGCATATGCACTGGGAAATGTGGGAGAAGCTCTTGCAGTAATAATAATGGTAATACAGGTTGCCGGTGCCGGAGGTACCTTCCCGAAAGAAGTGCTTCCTGATATATATCAGATGTTATATAAATTCCTTCCATTTACATATTCAATGGATGGTTTTAAAGAGGCCGTTGGAGGAATGTACAATCATGTATATAGAGAATATCTGCTTGGACTTGCAGCGTTTTTACCGGTATCTTTGTTTATAGGCCTTGTGGTAAGCATACCATTTCGCAAATTAAATAAAATCATTGAGCGAAGTAAAGAAAAAACAAAATTAATGATTTAGTGCAGTACATTAGTGTACTGGTATAATCTGTAGTAACAGCGATGTTAATTGCTGTGGTTATACTAAATTATGTGAGGTGAGTATATGGGAGAAATGTGGTGGATAAATGACTACAAATCATTAAATTATGAGAAAAAGCTGCAGCTTCATAAAAATATCATGAAGAGTTTTGAGGAACTTTATTTTTGTGTTGCAGATATTAACCTCCCAAATGACTATATTGACACTATATGCTGTGAACAGTTTATTTCTGAGGTGTTAGGAGTAGGGGGAACAGCATCTATAAGACTGCAGGAAATTGTAATGATTTTATCAAATGCTGAGTATCAGGAACAGCTTAGTGATTTTTTTGATATATATACACTAAGAGAGAGAACAGGCAATACAAATATATTACAGACGGAGTTTGTCAGTCAGTTTTCCGGATGGTGCATGGCAAGATTTGTAGTTACGGACAGGGATAAGGATAATAATGCAACAGGTTTAATTTTTACTTTAAAAGATATAAATACTGAAAAGTTATGGGAGATTGAAAAAAGTAATACACTGAGAGTGGATTTTGAAAACGGAAAGAAATCAAGAGAGGATTTTCGTGAAGAACTTAAAAAATCTTATGAAACCGTAAAGAGGGCAAACGAGATAAAGTCAGAATTTCTTTCTCATATGTCACATGATGTGCGTACACCTATGAATGCCATTATAGGAATGACGGATGTTGCAGCTGCCAATATTAATGACAGAACGAAGGTTGAGGACTGCCTTAACAAAATAAAAGAATCAAGTAATTATCTTTTAAGGCTTTTGAATGAGATAATTGATATGAATAAGATAGAGATAGGTACAGTAGACCTCTCAGAGGACGAGATAAATCTGACAAATCTTGTTCAGGAAATGATTCGCTCTATAAAAACTGATATAAGGGCAAAAGAGCAGCATCTTTCGGTGAAGATAAACCAGCTTGAGCATAAACAGGTAATAGCTGACAGTGTACATATTCAGCAGGTATTTATAAATATTATAAGTAATGCCATAAAGTATACACCTCAGGGAGGAAAGATAAATATTGAGGTTGCTGAGATTGCAAATCCGCAGCCGGGAATTGGTACTTTTGAATTTGTATTTGAGGATACCGGAATAGGTATACAGCCAGAGAATATAGACAGAATATTTGAACCGTTTGAGCGTGAGGAAGATTCGAGAATAAGCGCCATACATGGTACAGGACTCGGACTTGCCATAGCGAGAAATATTGTAAATATGATGGGTGGAAATATTCGTGTTGAGAGTGTTCCGCATGAAGGCTCAAAATTTACTGTTACGATAAATCTTAAAATTGTAAAAGAAAATGTGCATAAAAAGAAGAAAGAACCAAAGGATGTATTTAAGAATAAAAGAGTTCTTATTGTTGAAGATAATGAATTGAACAGAATGGTACTTAAAGATATTCTTAGAATTACAGGCTGTGAATCTGAATCGGCGGTAAACGGCAAAGAAGGCGTTGAACTTTTTGAGAGCAAGCCTGAATACTACTATGACCTTATACTTATGGATATTCAGATGCCTATTATGAATGGGCTTGAATGTGCCAGAGCAATTCGTGCCATGGACAGAGCTGATGCAAAAGGTATTCCTATCGTAGCTGTAACAGCAAATACATTTTCTGAGGATGTTGAGGCAACACATCAGGCGGGCATGAATGAACATATAGGAAAGCCTGTAGATGTTGAAAAACTTAAGAAGACACAGAGTCGCTGGTTTACAGGGGACTATGCGAATGAGAAGCAGAGAAGGATGAGTTAGTTGAAGAAGATTGATTTAGTTACGGGATTTCTCGGTTCGGGGAAGACTACTTTTATAAGAAAATATGCAGGTTATCTTATGGACAAGGGATATAAGGTTGGTATTCTTGAGAATGATTTTGGTGCGGTAAATGTTGATATGATGCTGCTTCAGGATCTTGTTGGTGATAAGTGTGACCTTGAGATGGTGGCAGGCGGTTGTGATGCAGACTGTCACAAAAGGAGATTTAAGACAAAGCTTATTGCACTTGGAATGCAGGATTTTGACAGAATAATTGTTGAACCGTCAGGTATATTTGACCTTGATGAGTTTTTTGACACTTTAAGAGAAGCGCCACTGGACAGATGGTATCAGATTGGTTCGGTGATATCAGTGGTTGATGCAGGGCTTGAAGATGATTTGTCAAAGCAGGCTGAATATGTGCTTGCCTCTGAGACTGCATGTGCGGGAATGATTGTTTTAAGTAAGACAGGCAGTGTATCAGAGGATAAGATAGCTGACACCATAGCTCACCTGAACAGAAGTCTTGAAAATGTTAAATGTAAAAGAAAGATTTCCTCTGAGGTTATTAGAAAGGTCTGGACTGAATTTACGGATGAAGATTTTCAGGATATAATGGACAGCGGTTATAAAAGTGAGAGCTTTGAAAAGCTTGATTTTGACCAGAGAGATATATTTAATACAGTTTATCTTATGAATTATAAATTTACCGAAGAATCGCTGTGTCAGACAGTAAAGAATATAATGCAGGATACAGCCTGTGGGAATGTACTCCGTATAAAAGGCTTTGCTCAGTTAGAGAAAGATAAATGGACAGAGCTTAATGCCACAAAGCAGAATATATCAGTTAAACCTATTGAAAAAGGACAGGAAGTGCTGATTGTTATAGGTGAAAATCTTGATGAGGAAAAGATAAAATATTATGCTGAAAATGTTACATGATATTTCGTGTAACATTTTTTGTGTTAAGGCATATACATAATAATACAAGTGATGCGTATGGAATGTAAATGCAGCGCAGAAATGGGGATAAATATGCATAAACAAAACGACATCACAAAAGTATCAGGACATAGGCATAGTGGAAAAGTTCAGTGTAAGGCTTCGGTAAGAGAGCCTGTTATAGCTCAGAAAATAAGCAGAAAATTAAATATGACAGAGGATATTATAGCAAAAGCACCTGTTATCTATGGATATGGGGATTATAAAGTGTGTGTTGAAAATTATCGTAATATACTTGAATATACATCAGAGCTTGTGAGAATACAGACAAAGACATGCAAAATACATATTATTGGAAGCAATCTTGTAATTGCATATTTTCGCGTAGATGGAATGTGCGTTATAGGAAATCTCAAATCTATAGAATATCATTGATAAATGACAGAGGTGAAATGATGATACATAAAATTACAGGATGGATGCATGGATATATTGTTATATCTGTAAAAGGAGCCGGATGTAAGAGGTTTGTGAATTTATGCCACAACCACAATATAGAATTATGGAAGATAAGAAGCAGAAAGTCAGAAGATGAGATTGTCTGTTTTATCTTTTTGAGTGATTTTTATAAAGTAAAGCCGATTGTGAGAAAATGCAGGGTGTTTGTGAAAGTGACAGAAGTTCATGGCATGCCTTTTGTACTTCAGAAAATGAGAAAGAGAGCAAGTTTTTTTGCAGGTGTTATACTGTGCTTTTTTTTAGTGCTTTTTCTGTCTGGAAGGATATGGGGTATAGATATACAGGGGCAAAAACATTATACAAGGGAAATGCTTTTGGAATATCTTGACTCAAAAAGTGTATACGGCGGAATGGCGGTGAGTGATGTTGACTGTGCAGGTATAAGAGAAGATATGAGACATGATTTCCAGGATATCGGCTGGGTTTCAGTTCAGCTTCAGGGAAGTAAGTTACGCGTAAGTATTAAGGAGATACAGCTTGTAAATGAGGACAATAAGCCGGATAAAAAAAGGTCAAGTATTATTGCGGAGGAACCGGGATATATAGTGTCTATTGTCACCAGTGCAGGAACCCCAAAGGTAAGAAAAGGAGATAAGGTGAAAAAGGGACGGGTTCTTATTTCAGGACTGGATAAAATATATGATGACAGCGGAGAGGTAATGAAAAAAAGAAAGATATACGCAATGGGTGATGTAGTTCTTCAGAGTACAGAAAATTATACGGATAATCTGAAAGAAACATATATAAATGAAGAGTATACAGGTAATACCAAGACAATATACAAGATGAATATTTTTGACAAATCATTTTATATACATAATCCATTTGACAATCTTGATAAATATGAAAAATATGATGTTGTAAATGAAGAAAAACATATACTGGATAAATTATCTGAGAGAGTTCCTGTTTTTTTTGAAAATAAGCGTTATCTGGAAATAAAAAGCAGTCAGGAGAGATACAATAAGGAAGAGGCAGAGAAAATACTCCAAAAAAGATTTGCAAATTATCTTGAAGAACTTAAGGATAAAGGGTACACTATAAAAGAGGGACAGATAAAAGTTACAAAATCGCAGCAGAATTATATTGCTGAGGGCAGAATAGTCAAAGAAAAAAAGCAGGAAATGCGAAAATAGACAGTAAAATTTGATTATTAGGAAAAATGTGCTATAATCCCAAATGAATGCGTAAAAATGATTAGGTAAAGGACAAATTATAATATGGCAATAATGGAAACAGTAATAGAAATACCAGCAGAACATGAAAGAAATATTTTTGGTAATTTTGATGCAAACATCAGAAAAATAGAAAAAACTCTTAATGTCACAATGGTGGCAAGGGATGGAGTGTTAAAACTTGTTGGTGATTCAGCAAATGTAAAACAGGCCGAAAGTATACTTACACAGCTTTTGGAGCTTTCAAGACGTGGAAATGAAATATCAGAACAGAATGTAAATTATATATTATCTCTGGCAATGGAGAACAGGGAGGGGGAACTTGTAAAGATTGATTCAGACATTGTGTGCAGAACTATACAGGGAAAACCTATCAAGCCAAAGACAGCAGGACAGAAAGAATATATAGACCTTATAAGAAAGAAAATGATAGTGTTTGGTGTCGGTCCTGCCGGAACAGGAAAGACATATCTTGCCATGGCAATGGCGATAGAAGCATTTAAAAGAGATGAGGTAAGTAAGATAATACTTACCAGACCGGCGATAGAGGCAGGAGAAAAGCTGGGATTTCTGCCAGGTGATATGCAGAGTAAGGTAGACCCATATCTCAGACCGCTCTATGATGCACTTTATCAGATAATGGGTGCAGAGAGTTATCTTAGAAACGTTGAAAAAGGGCTTATAGAAGTGGCACCTCTTGCCTATATGAGAGGCCGTACTCTTGACAATTCATTTATCATTCTTGATGAGGCGCAGAATACAACGCCTGCGCAGATGAAAATGTTTCTTACAAGAATAGGTTTTGGCTCTAAAGTCATAGTTACCGGAGACCTTACACAGAAAGATCTGCCAATAGATACAAAATCAGGACTTGAGCATGCACTTAATGTGCTTGGAAAAGTAGAGGATATAGGTTTTGCATATCTTACCAATAAGGATGTTGTGCGTCATCCGCTTGTACAGCAGATTGTGACGGCATATGATGAGTATGAAAAGAAACAACAGAGACGTAAGGAACTTAGAGATGCAAAAGAGACAGAGACAAAGAAAGAAAATAATTATCAGAGACGCAGAAAACAGAAACAGTGAGAAGAGTATATTTTCGTCAGGCATATATGCTGCAGTTATTCTTAGTACATTATTTGCCGGAATACATCTTTCATATATAGAAATACTGATGAATATTATTGCCATAATGTTTGGAGCAGTTATATATAATTATTATTATAATACTAATTATGGTGAGTTGAAAAAGAGTATAGGTTCAGAGCTGCTTTTTATTATTTTATGTGCACTGTCCTTTATAATTGCTGCGGCAGGTGTACATATATATACGGGAATAATATGTTTTTGCGGAGTTTCTGTTATAGCCGCTGAGAATGGAAGAAAACATGCATTATCCACATTTGGATTACTGGTACTTGAGTATGCTGTGATATTTAAGCACAATGAAAACCATATTGAAAATATAGCATTCTTTGTGGTAAATGGTGTGATTCTTATCCTGCTTCTCGCGGAGATAAAGGATAAAATTAATCTTATATATGCAGCAGTAATATATTTTTCACTATCTGTAGTTATGATAATACTGAAGTATCATTTTAATATTGCGGATATGCTGTCTGATAAGAGACATATAGTGATACTCTGTGCAAGTGGTGTACTGAACTTTATTATTGTATGTATTTATTATCTGAGACGAGGAATTTGCGGGGAGAGAGAGTCTGCTAGAGCAGATAAGATGTCTGAGGTACTTGATTTAAACAACGGACTAATGTTACAATTAAGGGAATACTCTGAAGAGCTTTATAAACATTCTGTAAAGATAGGAAAGCTTTCGGGGGCGGCAGCAGAGTATGTGGAAGCTGACAGGGAGCTTGCAATCGCGGGTGGATATTATCATGAGATTGGACGTATACGTGATGATAAGAATTATATTGATGCGTGTGTCGAGATTGCAAAAGAAAATGGATTTAGTGAACAGCTTATAGATGTGATAAGACAGCACAGTACAGTCAGTGAGAAGCCAAAATCTGTCGAGGCGGCAATAGTCATGCTTAGTGACTGTATTGTATCTACTAGTGATTACCTTGAAAATTCCGGAAAGAGACATGCTATATCTGATGAAAAGCTTGTTAAGAGTATTTTTGTAAACAGAATATCAAAGGGAAATCTTGCTGAGGCAGATGTGAGTGAAGAAATTATTCAGAAGCTACAGGATTTTTACATAAAAAATGCGTTTAAGATGAATGGAGATAATGACATATGACAATTCTAATGGAAAACGAAGTTGATGCATCATTTGATTTTGAATATGAAAAGCTGCTTGAAGAGGTTATAATACAGGCGCTTGATTATGAAAAGTGTCCTTATGAGTGCGAGATAAACCTTACATTTACTGATGATGATGGAATAAGAATAATAAATTCAGAATTCAGGGGGCTTGATATTCCAACAGATGTGCTGTCTTTTCCGATGGTTGAATATGAGACACCGGCTGATTTTGAAAACCTTGATTCTGATGAGAACTTTGCGATGTATTTTAATCCTGAATCGGGTGAGCTTCTTCTTGGTGATATAGTTATATCTGTTGAGAGAGCAAAGCTTCAGGCAAAAGAATATGGTCATTCTCTCAAAAGAGAGATATGTTTTCTGACTGCCCACAGTATGCTGCATCTTATGGGCTATGACCATATGACAGATGATGAGCGTGTAATTATGGAAAAAAAGCAGGATGATATTTTAAATATACTTGGAATTACCAGAGATTAGAAGGGAGCATAGGTTGATATGAGTTCAACAAAAGAGAGTTCAGCAGGAAATTTTCTTAAACAGGGAACTATACTTGCAGCTGCATCTATTCTGGTTAGAATAATCGGTCTTATATACCGTGTTCCAATGGCAAATGTTATAGGAGATGAAGGCAATGGTATCTATGCTGCTGCCTTCGAGATATATAATATTCTGCTTATAATATCATCGTATGGCATGCCGATGGCGGTTTCAAAAATGGTATCGGCCAAGTGTGTACAGAAAAAATATAAAAGTGCGTATAAGATATTTAAACATTCAATGGTAATCTCTGTATGTACCGGTGGAAGCATGGCATTGTTTGTACTCATATGTGCCGAATGGATAGAAAAAAACTTCTATTCAAAGTTTGAGGGCATAGCAATTCCACTGAGAGTGCTTGCGCCTACTATCTTTATAGTTGCTGTTATGGGAGTTTTCAGGGGGCTTTTTCAGGGGCGTGGAACCATGCTTCCAACAGCGGTATCCCAGATTTTTGAACAGATTATAAATGCTATTGTCAGTGTGGCAGCAGCATACTTTTTTATGAGAGCGCATAGTGCGTCTGATAAACTGGCTGCCTGGGGGGCAGCAGGTGGAACTCTTGGTACATGTCTCGGAGCAGTTACCGCACTGTTTATACTCGTGGCTATATTTATGCTGTATCTGCCTGTTTTTAGAAAACAGACACGGCGCGACAAATCTTCAGGTGTTATCTCTACAAAAGAAACCTATAAGATTATTTTTGCTACAGTTATTCCGATAATTTTAAGCCAGACAGTATACCAGCTTAGCGGAATAGTTGATGTAACGGTATTTAACAATATGATGGATGCAAAAGGCATCTCAGCAAAGGAGGTAAGTACCTTACAGGGAATATACAGTACCAATTATAAACTGCTGGTAAGCGTACCTATAGCGATATCTACAGCTATCGCTTCATCCATGATTCCCAGCCTTGTAAGGTCTTATGCAGGTGCTGATTATGAAGGTGTAAAAGAGAAGGCAGCAATGGCGGTAAAATTTAATATGATAATAGCTTTTCCATCTGCGATGGGACTCGCAATACTTGGACAGCCGATAATAAGACTTATTTATCCATCGTCTGACTATGCTACAGGTGGAATGATGCTGCTTACAGGTTCTACATGCATAATTTTTTATGCTTTGTCAACTGTGACAAACGGTGTGCTCCAAAGTGTAGACAAGATGTCAAATCCGGTGAAAAATTCGTTTATATCACTTGTTATACATGTGATACTCCTGTATGCATTCCTCAAATGGACTTCGCTTGGGGCATTTGCACTTGTTATCGGAAATGTAACTTATCCGCTTGTGGTATGTATGCTCAATGCGCGTGATATGGTAAAATATCTCAAATATAATCAGGAGATTACAAAGACCTTCTGTATCCCGTTTTTATCATGTGTTATTATGGGTATATTAACATATATAGTATATCAGGGAGTGTTCTTTGTAACTCACAAAATATATATAGCTATAATACCTGCAATTCTTATAGCGGTGATATCTTATTTTGCACTTGTGTTAAAACTTCAGGGACTTAGCAGAGAGGAATTATATGAATTCCCTATGGGCAGAAAGATGTCTGTTATAGCGGATAAATTTCATTTGTTAAAAAAATAATACAGGTTTTTCAGTATTCATTGCAAACATTTTTAGCAGAGAAAGGTATGGGATGATATGCAGAAAATAACAAGAGAAGCAATTAAACAACTGGCATCTTCAGAGAAAGTATATTTCAGGGGAATGAGATATTATGCAGCACATGCAGTATCTAACGTTACATGGAGTGAAAATACAAAACAGTATCGTGGAGTGGTTAAGGGAAGTAACCAGTATATAGTTACAGTGCAGACAGAAGATGATGATATAAAGTATTCCTGCAACTGTGCAGGGCATGTAAAATATGCCGGTGCATGTAAGCACGTTGTTGCCATGCTTCTTTTTATTTATGACTATCAGCAGAGACAGGTGGCAAGAGAGTCTTTTAATGATGAGGATAAAACTGCGTACAATATTATAGAATACTTCAGAAAGAGAGAGTATCATAATCTTACACCACAGTATTACCATCTTGAACTCAGGGTAAATATCCCTGAATTTCTGCGCTCAAATAATTCGAAGGCTTCGGTTGGTCTGATGGCGGGACTTACAAGGATGTATACAGTAGCAAACACTAAAAAGTTTATTGGTGATTACCATGAAGGTAATAATATAGACCTTGGCAAAGAATTTCATTATGTCCCGGAAGAGTGTGAATTTGATGATGATTCAAAGTTAGTGCTTGACTATCTTACAGATATATATGAGATTCAGGAGAATCTTGGCAAGACATATTATTCAAATCTTTTCAATCGCCATGAGCTTATATTGTCTAAAAATATGCTGTGTAAACTGCTTAACCTTGCCTATAATCTGCCGTGCAGGATTTCCATATATGGCAATGAACCTGTGGAGGCCGGAATAGTAAAAGGAAATCCACAGCTTGCAATGAGACTTGAACTTCAGGATGATGTGCTCAGGGTACACAATGCCAATAAAAACAAGCTCATATCACTGTGTGAGGATGGTTCTATACTGTATTATGACAAGGCAGTATATCTTCCGGAAAAGTCATTTATCTCAAGTATACTTCCTTTTTATTCAAGCATATTTTCTTCACCGACAGGAAATGTGGAGTTTAGAAATGAAAACAGAAATAATTTTATAGAGAAAGTCTTGCCTGTAATAAAGAAGATTATGACTGTGGAGGTTCCAAAAGAGATTCGTGATAACTATGTGGTTGAACCACTGGAGCCTAGAATTTATCTTGATATAAACCATACAAGAAATAAGCCTGCCATCTCAGCTACGGTTAAATTTGTTTACGGAGAGCATGAGATAAATCCACTTATCGGTGATACATCAGGAAATTATATTCTTGTGAGGGATATGGAAGAAGAAGAGAGACTTATAAAGGTACTTTATGAACTGAATTTTAAAGTATATGAAGAATATTTTGTGCTTCGCAATGAGGATGATATTTTTGCGATGATGACAGATAAAAACAATCTTCTTTCTGATAATTTTGAGGTGTTTTATTCAAAAGAGTATAAGAATATATCTGCAAGAAAGATGGGACAGGCATTTGCTGAGGTGAGGCTTAATACAGATATAAATTTACTGGAGATGGATTTACAGTATTCACAGATTCCAAAAGAGGAGCTTGAGGAGTTCTTCAAATCAATACATCTCAAGAAAAAGTATTACCGCCTTAAGAATGGTACTTTTATAGACCTTTTAAATAATGATAAACAGCTTAATTCTCTCAACTGGTTTATAGAAAATGGAGATTATCAGGGAGACGGAGTGCTCAGGTTTGATAAAAATGTTGCATTTTTCTTAGACGAGATACTTCCTAATGGTACCCATACAAAGAGAGATGAGAGTTTTAAGAAGATAATAGATGATATAAAGAATCCGGGACAGGTTGACATTGAACTGCCTGACAATGTAAATGCAGAATTAAGACAGTATCAGATAGTTGGATACAGATGGTTAAAGACGTTACAGAGGTATGGGCTTGGTGGTATACTTGCAGACGATATGGGTCTTGGAAAAACCCTGCAGACTATAGTGTATATATGTTCAAATCCCGGAAGCAGGAGTCTTATAGTATGTCCTACTTCACTGTCTTATAACTGGCAGGAGGAATTTCAGAAATTTGCACCTCATATACGCACATATATTGTGAGTGGAACTCCTGAAGAACGTGCAGAGATGATAAAAAATCATGTAAATGAATATGATGTATGGATAACTTCGTATCCTCTTATAAGAAAAGATATAGAGAGCTATGAGGATATTAAATTTGACCATATGTTTATTGATGAGGCCCAGTATATTAAAAATCCATCTTCGCTGGGGGCCAGGGCAGTAAAGATGATAAAAGCTGATAATAAGTTTGCACTTACAGGTACACCAATAGAAAATGCATTGTCAGAGCTCTGGTCAATATTTGATTTTATAATGCCGGGTTTCCTTGACAGACATTCTAAATTTGCGGATAAATATGAAAAGCCTATACTCAGGGAAAAAGACGAGTCGGTGAGAAATGAACTTAAGCTTCGTATACAGCCTTTTATACTCAGAAGAATGAAAAAAGATGTGTTAAAAGATCTTCCAGACAAGATTGAGACTAAGAGAATGGCTGAGATGACGAAAAAGCAGAATAAGATATATATGTCTTATCTGTCGAGAACACAGGCTGAGTTAAAGGATAACGATGCACTTAACAGTGGTCAGGGACGTATTCAGGTGCTTGCAGCACTTACAAGACTCAGACAGATCTGCTGCCATCCGGGAACATTTGTGGACAATTATAATGGTGGTTCAGGAAAGATGGATTTGCTTATGGAACAGTTGCCGGATATTCTTGATGCAGGTCACAGTGTTATTATATTTTCGCAGTTTACATCAATGCTCTCGATTATAGCGGATACATTGAAGCAGAATGATATTCCGTTCTTCTATCTGGTAGGAGCTACAAAGCCGGTTGACAGAAAGAGATATGTAAAAGAGTTTAACCAGGGAGTGGTAAAAGTATTTCTTATATCTCTTAAAGCCGGTGGAACAGGTCTAAATCTTACAGGGGCAGATACGGTTATACATTTTGATCCGTGGTCGAATCCGGCAGTGGAAGAGCATGCAACAGACAGGGCATACAGAATAGGCCAGAAGAGAAAAGTCCAGGTTATAAAATATGTAATGAAGGATTCAATAGAAGAAAAGATATATGAACTGCAGAAGCGCAAGAAACTTTTATCTGACTCTGTTATAGAAGCGGAAGAAGTATTTGTAAATCAGTTGACGCATGATGAGCTTATGTCATTGTTCTTTTAACAAAGAAAGTCCCACATATCACAAGATGGTATGTGGGACTTTTTTGCGTGCAAAACTCTTTGTGTTTAGTTCAGCTTATGCTGAATTTCTTTTAAAACATTTTCATAGTGTTCTATAAGAAGGCTATGCTTTTCGAGGATAAGCTGCTCGTTGCCGGCTTTTGCCGCCAGTTCAAGTTCTTTGGCATCTGCTGAGAGACTTTCTGCACCTATTGAGAGCGCTGTGCTTTTGAGTGCATGAAC
>JAFPDA010000101.1 GCA_017425575.1 Lachnospiraceae bacterium
GCCTGTTTCACTTGTCTAAATTTCCATCTGCTGCGTTGTCGTCAATCGACGATGCCACCGCATCGCCTCATTCCTCCGCCTTGCAGAATGAAAATTTATCCTGCGTGAAACATGTCGCCAATTAGCGTGGATTATACTAGTCAGCATATAAAACTCTTCGTCAAAAAATGAGGATGTCCTGTTCGACATCCTCATTTTTATTATTACAATATCTCTAATATACTATTAGAATCTGAAGTCTCTCTTTCCATCTCCAAGCTCTCTGAGATATTCCATTGCCTTTGCTCTTACTTTTTCATTAGGAACAGTTAAAATTTCTTTTGCTATAAGGGCTTCTCCTATTTTCTTTGTCTCCTCTGAAGCATAGTCTTCAAGGTACTCTTTAAGTGTCATAAGTGCATTTGGCTGACAGCAGTTTACAATCTGTCCACTCTTTAAAAGTGACATAAATCTGTCCCCTGTTCTTCCCTCACGATAACAAGCTGTACAGAAACTTGGCACATATCCAAGCTCCATAAGCCATTTTACAACCTCATCAAGAGTACGTGTGTCACTTACATCAAACTGTGCTGAACTGTCATCTCTTACAGGCTCTACATATCCACCAACGCTTGTTCTTGAACCACCACTTATCTGTGATACCCCAAGCTTGAGAACCTTTTCCCTGGTCTTCTGTGACTCTCTTGTAGATATAATCATTCCTGTATAAGGAACAGCTATTCTTATTATGGAAACTATCTTTTCAAATATCTCATCAGGTACTGCGTTAGAGAAGTCAGCAGTATCAATATCATCGGCAGGACATACTCTAGGCACACTTATTGTATGAGGTCCTACTCCATGGACTGCCTCAAGATGCTCTGCATGCATAAGAATACCTACAAGCTCATACCTGTAACCTTCAAGCCCGAATAAAACTCCTATACCGACATCATCAATTCCACCTTCCATAGCTCTGTCCATAGCCTCTGTGTGATATGCATAATCATGCTTTGGTCCTGTAGGATGAAGTTCTTCATAAGATTTTTTATTATATGTCTCCTGGAATAAAATATATGTTCCAATTCCTGCATTTTTAAGTCTTGTATAATTTTCTACAGTAGTAGCGGCAATATTTACATTTACACGGCGGATAGCACCATTCTTATGCTTAATACTGTAAATAGTATCAATACTCTCAAGAATATATTCAAGTGGATTATTAACAGGGTCTTCTCCTGACTCAATAGCAAGTCTCTTATGCCCCATATCCTGAAGTGCTATAACTTCCTGTCTTATCTCTTCCTGAGTAAGTTTCTTTCTTACAATATGTTTATTCTTATGATGATATGGGCAGTAAGTGCAGCCATTTACACAGTAGTTTGAAAGATAAAGCGGAGCAAACATAACAATTCTTCTTCCGTAGAATTTCTCCTTTATCTCCATGGCAAGTTTTCTTACCTGTTCATTTACCTCAGGAATATCACATTCAAGAAGAACAGCCGCCTCTTTGTGTGATATACCTTTTGCAAGTTTTGCCTTCTCAAGAATAGCGTTGATAACTTCCATATTGTCTTTATTTTTTTTGGCATATTCAATGCTCTCAAGAATCTCAGCATCATCAATAAACTCTTCAGCTCTCATAGATTTTGGATTATATCCCATTTTTATTACCTCTTTCCATATATTTAATGCAGAAAAAATCTCATACTACAAAAACGCAGCATGAGATTAATTCAAAATCTTCTAAAATATAACCTTTAATATAAAACTCATGCCTCAAACATCAGATTCCTTTTTGTCCAAAGTCCTAAGCTATATTAACACAGTTACTTTAAAAAATCTATATTATATTTTTCCAATCACCTACATTACAAGGCGAACCTCTGTAACATCAGTAAGTTTACTTTCCGGAATATAATTATCCTCCTGTTTCTCACCATTGATGTAGAACTCTTTGTATCCTGACTCTGCACCATCTGGATTCTCAACCTTTATAACTACTTTTCTGCCACGGAATACTTTTTCCATAGTAAATTCTTTCCAGTCTGATGGTACTGAAGGTGCAACTCTGAGTCCATCCAGGTCAGGACGGATACCACAGATACCCTCTACACAGCCTACCATACATGTTGAAGCTGTACCTGTAAGCCAGTGTACATGTGAGCGGCCGTGGAACGGACTCTCATCTCCCTCTGTATACTGTCCATGCACATAAGGCTCAAGTTTACGAATCTCCGCCTTATCATTCTGTGATGAAGGAGAACTCTCCTCAAAATACATAAATGCCTTGTTTCCATGACCTAAGAGAGCCTCTGCCAGAATAAGCCATCCCTGTGTCTGAGAGAAGATACCACCATTCTCCTTTGTTGAAGGTGGGAATAATGCTGCAAGTGCACCGTCAAAGTAATGGTCAACATAAGATGGAGCCATAACCTTTGCACCATAAGCTGTGTTAAGTTCTCTCTCAACAGATTCCATTGCAAGTTTAGCCTGCTCATCTGTGGCAAGACCAGATATAACTGACCATGTCTGTGGATTAAGCCACATACTTGCCTCTGGATCCTTCTTAGAACCAATAAGTTCTCCCGTCTCCTTAAATCCACGGTTAAATCTGTCGCCTTCCCACCATAATGCATTTATCTTATCGCCAACTTCTTTCTGTGTCTTATCAATATACGTAATATACTCGCTGTCATTTTTCCTCTCAGCAAAGATACGCATAATTGTAAATGCATAATAAAGCTGTAAAGCAACGAAAGACGATTCTCCCTGTGCTCCAAGACGAAGACAGTCATTCCAGTCAGCATGAAGACCAGCCGGAAGTCCGTGTGGTCCAAGATGCTCCATAGAGAAATTGATAGCTCTCTTTAAATGCTCATAAACTGTAGCTTTTTCTTCTTTATTTGACCATGTAATCTCCTCATCAATAAATGCAAGATTACCAGTCTCCGAAATATATTTATAAACTGTAGGAAAAAGCCACAATGCATCATCTGCACGATATGCAGGATGACCTGTCTCGCGGACATATTTTTCATCATCAGGAGTTCCCTCATGACCTGCATCATGGTCAAATTTTACAAGAGGCAATCCACCGCCATTGTCAACCTGAGCAGAAAGCATAAAGCGAATCTTCTCTAAAGCTGCCTCAGTGTCTGTATGTATAACACCCTGAATATCCTGAACTGTATCCCTGTATCCATAACCGTTACGCTCTCCACAATATACAAAAGAAGCTGCTCTTGACCATGTAAATGTAAGGAAACACTGATATGCATTCCATGTATTTACCATACTGTTAAATGCTGCACTTGGAGTATTTATCTTAAACTTATCAAGTCTTGAATGCCAGTATTCTTTTAATTCATCAATCTCTTTATCACATACTGAAACATCTTCATATGCAGCAATTATCCTGTCAGCCTCAGACTCTTTATATTTGCCAAGTACAAATGCCATTGTCTTTGTCTCGCCAGGAGCAAGCTCAAGTGCTGTGTGAAGTGCTCCACAGCTGTTTTCATTATAGTTGCATACACCATCACATTTTCCATTTTCAACAGCAACAGGATTTCCATATGTATGATACTGTCCAATAAATGCCTCTTTGTCACCATTATAAGAAGTAACAGGCTGTCCTGCCAGACCAAAGAATCTCTCATTTCCATTACTTCCGTCAGCCTCTTTGCCCCAGTTAAGATTTATCTGCTGGTAAATTTTATTCCTGCGGAAGCTTGTATTTGAAATACAAAGTGTATACTGAAGGTTTACCTGGTCCTGATTATAATTGTCATCATTAGAAAACTCCGCATATCCGAATACAGATATCTTTCTAGGCTTATCTGTAGGATTAGTAACCTTACAGCACCATACTTCATATGACTTGTTAAGAGGCACATAATAATTTACTTCAGACTTAATTTCTGCATACTCAGTGAACATATTTGTGTATGCTGTTCCGTGATGAACCTCATTCTTATATTCATTAAGATCCTTTCCCACAGGCTGCCATGAAGCTGACCAGTAATCACCTGACTCATCATCTCTCAGATAAATGTAACGTCCAGGAGTATCATCATTATTAAAATGATAACGGAGTATACGTCCGTTAGCTCCACTTTTAACAAAGCTGTATCCACCTGCATTGTTTGAAATTATAGCACCATACTCTGGTGAGCCAAGATAATTGCACCAAGGAGCCGGTGTGTCTGGTTTTGTTATAACATACTCTCTTTTTTCTTCATCAAAATAACCAAAATTCATTATATTTCCCCTTCTTTTAATAAAAACTTTTATTCTTCATTACTATATATAACTTATCAGAAGCTGCAAAGCAAACTCTGATAAAAGGCGATAGTTTTTCGCCGTCAATCGATTATAGGGTTCGCATAGCAGTTCCTATAATTAAAACAATACAATATTGCAATATATAAATCATCCCTATATATTGTTTTTTCTAATATTATTTTGCAGTAAAAACATTATTTATTTTGACAGATATAATAAAGAGTTTTGCCTGCAAAATCTCTTTTTGTTTTACAGAACGGAGTTTGCTGTAAAGGAAAAAATCAGGCAACACTTCCATATTACCTGATTATTTTACCCAAAATCCAATTTATTTAATATCACATCCATGACATTTTTATTATATTGTTGCTACTATCTTATGCAAGTGCATCAATAAAAAAACACAACGCCTTTTCTACCTTATTTCTGTCATTTTTGAACATTTTAAAAACAGCCAAAAAGTGCAGTTCCATTACGAAACTGCACCTGATTTTATATATATTTTTTCTATTATGCCATCATTTTATTTACTGCATTTACGAGAGCATTTACAGAAGCTGTCACAATATCATCATTTGTTGCAACACCCCATGTAATATTATCTTCTTCATCTGTTATTCCAACATAACAGATTGCTGTAGCTGTAGAAGTTCTTGAAAGTGAATGCTCCTCATACTCTGCAACATGGTATACAATGCCAAAATGCTTACGGATTGCCTTGCTGACTGCATTAAGACGGCCATTACCCTGCGACTCAACCACAGTGACCTTGTCACCCTCTTTAATAGTAACAGTTGCAATAATGCCATCTTCCTGCTTATAATGACACTCTGTAATCTCAAACTTTTTATCTATCATTGTATAATTCTTGCGGAATACCTCAAGCATATCGTCAGGAGAAAGCTCTGCATGTGCGTGGTCTGATACACCTTTCATAAGATATCCAACCTCTTCACGCATCTTATCAGGTATAATAAGACCAAAGTTCTGCTTAAGCACATAGGCAACTCCACCCTTTCCAGACTGGCTGTTTATTCTTATTACATCCGAATCGTATGTTCTTCCAACATCTTTAGGGTCAATCGGCAGATATGGAACTGTCCATGTCTCATCATCTGATGCTTCTCTGCATGCCATACCTTTTGAAATAGCATCCTGATGAGAACCTGAGAATGCTGTAAATACAAGTTCTCCTGCATAAGGCTGTCTCATTGATATCTTCATATCTGTAAACTTCTCATATTTATCTACTATCTCCTGCATATTGCTAAAATCAAGTTTTGAATCAACACCATGAGAATGAAGATTCATTGCTGTTGTGACAATATCAAGGTTACCTGTTCTCTCACCATTTCCAAATAATGTTCCCTCAATTCGGTCTGCACCTGCAAGTACACCAAGTTCAGCAGTTGCCACACCTGTTCCCCTGTCATTATGTGGATGAAGTGAAATCACAACATTGTCACGGTATTTTAAGTTTTTATGTACATATTCTACCTGGCTTGCAAATACATGAGGCATTGCATTTTCAACTGTAGATGGGATATTTATTATAGCCTTTGCATCAGCTGTAGGCTGCCATACATCAAGAACTGCATTACAAACCTCAACTGCATAGTCAACCTCAGTTCCATGGAAGCTCTCAGGACTGTACTCAAATCTGATATTTCCTTTTTCTTTTGCTGCAAGTTCTTTAAGAAGTTTTGCTCCATTTACTGCAATCTGCTTAATCTCTTCTTTAGATTTCTTAAACACCTGCTCTCTCTGTGCTACAGATGTAGAATTATATACATGTACAATTGCATTTGGAGCACCGTCTATCGCCTCAAATGTCTTTCTGATAATATGTTCTCTTGCCTGTGTAAGCACCTGGACAGTTACATCATCAGGAATAAGCTTTCTCTCAATAAGTGTTCTTAAAAAGTTATATTCTGTCTCTGAGGCAGCCGGAAAACCAACCTCAATCTCCTTAAACCCAATCTCAACAAGCATTTTGAAAAATTCAACTTTCTGCTCAAGACTCATAGGCTCAATAAGTGCCTGATTTCCATCTCTCAGATCAACACTGCACCATATAGGTGCTTTATCAATAGCATCCTTTTTCACCCAGTCATAACACTCTACCGGTGGCATAAAATAACTTTTCTGATATTTTTCAAAACCTTTCATTTTTTAATCCTCCATTCTGATGTTTTACATAGTGTACTGGAATATGCACAAATCGCAGTCACCTTACAGCAGATACCAGACCTGACTGTAAACTTGGACAACACTTTCATAGTAAATTAAAAACCCGCCTCTACAAATTATAGAGACGGGAGATATATACTCACGTGGTACCACTCTTATTCATGAATAAATTCATGCACTCACCAGATACATCCACTCTTCGTTTCAATATCCTTCCCCTGTAACGGTGGGACTCCGTCCAAATCTACTAAATTTCAACCGGCAGCTCCAAGGCGAGTTTTCTATGTCGCTTCAACTGTTTCGCATCAACCAACAGCTTTCTGTATTCGGCTCAATAGATAATATTCCTCTTCTCAGCTTTGTCTGTTAGATACTATAACACAAATATATATTTTTGAAAACCCCCCTTTTTCACAAATATATTTTACTCCCAGAAATCAGTTTTCCCCTTAAGTCCGACTGACTCCGAGTGAAATACTGGATTTCTGCCCTGCTTTTTCTGATGCTCATAATCTTTAAGAACTTTAAAAGCAGTATTTGACAGAATAAATATCACAGGAATATTTATCAGAGCCATAATTCCCATAAATACATCTGCAAGATTCCACAGCAGAGACATACTCATTCCTGCACCAATAAACACAACAAATGTGCAAACCAGCCTGAAACCTGTCATAAACTTCTTTCCCAGTTCTTTCCTGTGAATGTATATCAGAAGATTATCACAATAAAAACAGTTTCCGAGCAAAGTAGTAAATGCAAATAATATCATTGCCACAGTTATAAATACCGGTCCAGCATTACCAAAAACTGCACTGAGAGATGCCTGAACCCACGGAGCACCATTTAATTCTTCAGAAGGTGCAACACCTGAACACATACACATCATTGCTGTTGCCGTACAGAGAAGCAGCGTATCAATAAACACCGACAACATCTGCACAAGTCCCTGCTTGGCAGGATGGCTTATCTGTGCCGAAGCTGAGGCATTTGGAGCCGAGCCAATACCAGCTTCATTTGAAAAAAGTCCCCTTCTTATACCCTGCATAAGAGCTGAACCTGAAAAACCTCCAAATATTGCTTTAAAGTCAAACGCTTCAGAGATTATGCTTCCAATAACACCCGGAAGTGATTTTATATTTATTATAACTACAAGGATTGCAATTATAACGTATAAAATACCCATAACAGGCACAACCGTAGATGTAACCTTAACAATTCTCTTTCCACCTCCGATAAGACACCATCCGGAAACCAATGCCAGAATACCACCTATTATCCAGGGCATATATCTGACATTATAAAATGGAAATATTGCAAATGTAGACTGAAGGTTATACGATGCAAGCATATTGAAACCAAACGCATATGTTAATATCATTGAGACACAGAACATAACAGCAAGCGGCCTTGAGTGAAGTGCTGCTTCTATATAATATGCCGGACCTCCGTAACAGTTTCCATCACTGCCTCTTTTTTTATATACCTGCGCAAGCGTACTCTCTACAAAAGCAGATGCACTTCCTATAAATGCAATAACCCACATCCAGAATACCGCGCCATATCCTCCAATACAGATAGCAGAAGATACTCCTACTATATTTCCAGTACCAACTCGCGATGCTGTTGATACCATAAGTGCCTGAAATGATGATACAGAATCATCATCTTCTGGCTTCTCCATAACAGCTTTACATGCATCTTTAAAAAGTCTTATCTGCGGAAGCTTTGTCCTCACTGTAAAATATAATCCTGCTGCAATAAGCATTACAACAAGTAATTTACTATACATAAATGAACTAATCGAATTTATAACTGAACTAAACAAATTTTCCCTCCCATTTTATCTAATGTTCTCTCGGAGTTTCTAAACCTATTGTATATTATTATACACAAAAAAATACACAATATAGACTTCTCCTATAAGAAAAAAGCTATATTGTGTACAGTAAACAAAAATTTATTAACACAATAACCTTTGTGAGATATTTTTTTATATTTAATATATCAATTATAGGAATTGCTTCGCGAACCCTATAAGCGATTGACGGCGATAAAACCCGCCTTTTATGTATATTATTTTTCAGATTTATTTTCAAGTTTTTTTAAGAAGCTTTTCATTCTTCCCTTGTTTATACTTGCTTTTGGCTCTGGCTTATCCTCAACATCTTCCGGAAGAACAAGTTTATATTTACCTTCTTTTACACCCGCAATTATCTCCTGCATGTCAATTACATTTGACTTGCCAGTGTCCTTTTCTTCTGCCTTATCAGCAACATAAACCTTATAAGGTCTTGTTCCAACTTTTATAAGCTTTTTTTCTTCTACCAATTTATTTATAACAGTATTTACATACGACTGTGCCTTTCCAGGATATAATGCCTCGACAATCTCTCTCGCAGTAAGCTGTTCATTTTTCTTAGTACAATACTCTAAAATTTCCTCTTTTTTTCCCATCAAAACCTCCTGGTATCCACCATTTCACAACCAACATCATGAAATATACTACTTACTATACAAAATAGGACTTCAACAAAGTCCTATAATATAATACAATATTTTCAGAAAAAAACAAGGTTAAATTCGGTATATATAATACACAATAATTGATTATGCTATTTTTTATGCTGTCTTCTCTCTCTATTCATCTCATAATTATCTGTGTATATATTAACTCTGACATTTTTTATATCAAAAAGGTTATCTCTAATTACACAATACAAAAAGTAAGCACATTTTTAACTCAACTTATAACAGTCATGAATGACCGCCATTAAAATTTAACATTACTTATCAAACATATCAGTTACTGTATCCGAATTAGTAAAATTTTCATATGTTGTATATCTAATTCTAGGACGCATAACCCACGTATCTTCTCCACGAGGAATTTCAGGAAGCTTTATTGGTTCTTCTTTAAATAAAATTTTATATCCATCTTCATACGGTATAATACTATCTACCTTCGCATAATGCGTAATATGATAATATGGTCTATTTATATATGCTGCAATATATTGTATGTTCTCAATTCTGTATTCTGCCATTTTCACTGTATACCAACAATTTTCCCCTAAGAAAGTTTCTTCGAAACCTTCCATATCTGTAGATACAATAATAGTATCATAATCTTCTTCTATATCACCCAATACTTCTCTATACTCTTCAGTCTCTTCTTCAACATCAAAGTTCAATGTAGTATAATACTGAATCTTATTTCCAGATACAAATTTTTTAAATTCTTCAATTTCTATGTAACAATTTAATGTCTCAATTCCTTCTCGTAGCTTCTTTTCTATATTATCAACTATTACCAAAATTCCTATCTCATCTTTTATTAATGCTCTAAAAAGCTCTTTTTCATCAGAAAAAGAAGTCTCTTTAATCAAATTTCTAATTTTATGTAATTTTTGTTGATCTATTGCCTCTAATAAAATATGAAACAGTTTATCTTTGTTATTATTATAAGACACTATAAATTTTGATAATTGAGGCACTACATGAGAATAAACATCGTGAGATGACAATTCAATTTCAACAAAATATAAATAAGCATCTCCATCTTCTGTAATATGAATAAGATATCCATCTGGTATGGTATTTCCTATTTTCTTTTTCATATCAAAATAGACACAACGCTCCCCGAATACTACATCCGCATTATCGACAACATCCCGCTCTAATTGTTCCTCTAACAAATATTCAAATTCATAAAAAACATCATTATTTTGAATAATTTTCATTCTTATAAACCTCCATCTCCAAAGTATTTTAGAATTATATCATTCTTAAAACAGATAATCAAATTAACGTTTAGATAATATGCTTGTCCTATTTACACATAATCACTGCACAACTTTATAGTAAACACAATGACTCATTTCTATCATTGATTTCACAACAAGATCTCAGAATATATTTGCCAAATTCTCATTGTCCGCAGCCAGTTTAAGCCGTACTGAAATATTATCAACTGCATGGCTTAGATATTCCTTCAGCTGCTGGTCATTTTCATAATATTTTTGAATAATTACACCTATTACGCTTTTTAGTTTTTCCCGTAAGGTATCCAAATCTTCTTTCTGTATCATTTCTTCCATTCTCTTATACTCATCCAAATCAAATTCCAGATTTTCAATATCTTTTCCTGCCAAAATATGACAAATCAGATTCATAAGGAAAATTTCACATATATTGTCTATCGCAATTCTGTATTCGCTATTGTATTTTGAAAGTGCTCTGGCTACATATTCAGGAGAAAATCTGTTGAGAAACTTTTGCTCCTGCTGTATACATAACACATAATCATATATTTTATCAATCCCTGTATGCTCTGTATTCTCTGTCAGTACCGGATAATCCAAAGTAAGTATTGTATTCTGCGGCTCATATTTAAAATCATACCACTTAAAGAACTCCGGCAGTCCTTTTGCTACTGTGTCATACAGACACTTATTTTCATAACTGCAAAAATGGATCATAACCTCATTATACAAAGACAATGTATATTTCGTCTTTTCTTCAAGACATTTTACACCAATCTCATATGCTTTCCAGGCTGACAATTCACTATTTTCTATCAGAGAAAACTGTTCTTCCCCCTCGCCCTCATGAATACTATACAGCACCGCCTCCATTAACTGTTGTGCCTTTTCATAGGTTATAGAAGTACTTTCTCCTGATGTATATCTCTTCGCAAGCTTTGCCACAATAGGTACTAACTCTTCCATTTCATATCTCATAGCAACTACCTCCAGAAAATATCTTTCAACGTTTCAAAATACAACTCGTAGCTCCAACGTTCCTGGATGTCAAATTTTTGATATTCACCATATCCGTCAGTACCTTTATACCCATCATAACCTGCTCTGATTGCCTGTGCAAAATTCTCAAGACATGTTGTTTCTAAATATTTCAGGTCACCAAAGCAGAGCTTGTCATACTGTTCCCTCATAAGATGAAGAAGTTCATCATCTGTAATCTCATCATTCATCTCATTTTTATACAAGTAAAAAATTTCCTGCAAACGAATAATTGTACTAACATAATTATTCTGATCAATATATTCTGAATCACAGAACTCATGAATAATCTTCGTCGTAATGCCCTCTCCAAACTCAACACGACGCTGCACCTTAAGTTCACTTTTTTTGTTATCCAAAATCAATTGTGCTTCCTGCTGTGATAACGTAAGACCAAACTGCTCTGTATACTGATTTGTTTCAATGACCTTTGATAACTGATTTTGATTTTGTAATAAACTAATCCAGTTATTATCCATATTATACACCCCCTTCTCTCAATGGATAGTCATTATAACATCTTCCCAGAAACATAAACAGACTGGAAATTTCACGCATTTTGTGGTATAGTAACAGAGTAAGGAGGGAACAAAATTGTTCACCTCCTTACTCTGTTTTCTTCAATATAATATGAATTTACTCTTAACATAAACCTTCAATTCGGTTTATATCTTTTCAACTATCGAAAATGGGACAATACAATTATCCTATTTTTTGTGCTGTCTCCCCTCTACATCCATCTCATAATCTTCCGTATATATAAGTTCAGACATTTTTACAAATTCAAATCCTTTCTCCTTTAATCCATCTATAAGTTCTGGTAATGCCTTGGCTGTGTATTTAGCACCATTATGGCATAGTATTATAGAGCCATTTCCCAGATGCTTATGATTAACTACCGTACTTATAATTGAGTCAACACCGTAGTCTTTCCAGTCAAGAGAGTCTACGTCCCATTGTATCGGACTGTAACCACATGCTTTTGCAGTTCTTATAAGATTATCATTATAATCCCCATACGGCGGTCTGAAAACCTTCATATCATAACCTGTCAGTTTTTTAACCGTTTCATGTGGCTGCATTATCTCTTTCCTGCACTCCTCCTCTGACAAAGTTGACATCTGTTTATGGTTCTGGCTGTGATTTCCAAGCTCATTACCAGCTTCATATATAGCTTTTACGTCTTCGGGATATTTATCTATCCATCCACCAGTCATAAAAAAAGTTACATTTATCTTCTTTTCCTTTAGAATTTTAAGTATCTCCTGAGTATCTTCGTTTCCCCAGGCGGCATCAAAACTAAGTGCAATCTTAGGTTTATCTGTATCTACACAGTAGATTGGAAGTTCTTTATTATGAACTTTATTATTCCATACCGTTAAAATTTCATCCTTTGATATCTTTTTTGAATATGCCATTGTTATGCCCAATAAAAGTACAACTGATAAAACAACTATGCCGCTCTTAAAAAAAGATGAATATTTCATAGTAATCCCCATTCCGGAGCGCTTTACGCGACGGGGTGAAGAGAAATTCGCATAGGCGTTTTCTCTTCTTCCATCAAAGCTATTTGTGACGCTCCATACAAATAGCCGTGTTAAAAATCAGCATATCAATGTGATTTTTAACACTATCTCCAGAAAAACTCTATACTTTCTTTGTTAGATAATATGATATTTATAACAAAAAAATTACTTTTATCTGAAACAAAAAGCCTGAAAAAACGCACTATAATTCACATTCTTCCAGACTTTTGTATTAATAAAAAATACATTAAAATCAAGATTTGCAAGTCTAAAAATATACAAATCTCATCCCATCATCTATGAAAAACAAAAGCATTTTATCTAAATTAAGCAGAATACCCCCACCTCAACATTTACAATGTAGGTGGGGGATGAATGCGTTTTTGTGTAAGTTTTGAAAGAAGGCTACCGCAATCCCACTGGCTTTAGACGGTGGGTTAAGGTAGCTCAAAGTGGTGATTTGTGATATACTTACGTTATGGGAACATGGAAATCAAAAAATAGGCACAAATATTTATTACAATACCACATAATA
>JAFPDA010000102.1 GCA_017425575.1 Lachnospiraceae bacterium
AAAAATTTTGCTGACTTTTATACCGTCGTTGATAAAATATGCTGATATACCGTGGTCTATGTCATTTCTGGGTTTTAGTACATTCCATTTAGTGATGATTATATTGTTAGTTTTATCTATAGATAAAATTTTATCATCTTTTAGTTCCACTATTTCTTCAGGTATAAATCTTCTTCTGAATAATTTGAGATTTGTCATAGCAATCATCCCCTTTTGAAAATCTGTCAGAGTTTTATCTAAATCATATATTTACAAAAGCAGAAGGTTCTCTGACGAATTGAATAAAAGTTATTTTAGATTATAAGCTTCATTAGGGATAATGTAAAGAATAAAATTCAACTGTCTTTTTCAAAAAAAACGATTTGGGTGGACTTTTTTTTGTCAATAAATTATAATGATTAAGGGCAAATTTTTGGAAAGGGAGACATTGTCTTGAGTGATAAAGGGAGAAAAGTATTTAAAAGTTTCACTATGATAACTCAGATTGGCATAAGCATGATGGTTCCTGTATTTATCTGCACTGCGCTCGGTGTATGGCTTAACAGGCTGTTTAACACACAGTTTTGTATGCCGGTGCTGGTGTTTATCGGGGTTGGTGCAGCTTTTAGAAATCTGTATATTATTACAAAATCATTTTATGCCAAGGATATGGATTCAGAGCACAGGCAGATGCAGTATATTCAGGAACTCAAAGATTACAGAAAAAATCATCCTGATGAGATTATTGAACTTGAAGATAAGCCCAAAAAGAGATATAAAGAAAATAAAGGCCCGACAAGGAGTTAAGAATGAGGAAGGTAAAAAAACTTCTGAAAGAAATGTTTTTAGGGTTAGCAGTATGGTTATTGCTGGTTTTGATAATATTATTAATTATAGCAACGCATAAACTGGCAATGGCAGGTGGTGTGCTTTTAGGCGGTCTTGCTGCTGCAGGTATTATATTTCATATGTACCACCATCTTGATATTGCGCTTGACCTTGACCAGAGAGGGGCGCAGAAGCATATCCAGTTTGCTGCTCTGAGAAGATTTGCGATTATGGCAGCAGTTATCGCAGTCTCAATGGTATTTTATAAATATTTTCATCCGCTGGGAACCATTCTTGGCATATTCGGGGTGAAAATATCAGCTTATATGCAGCCTGTGGTGCATAAATATGCTGGGAAGAAGATTAAATAGATTGTTGTGGCAGGATTCTGTCGTTGCAATACAAAAAATTAAGTAAAGGAGGGTTAAATATGTCGCAGGGCTTTAGCCGGGTTATGTTGGCTGGAGGCGATCAGGTAGACTTCTTTATAAGAGGTTATACAGATAAGAAGTTTTCTTTTCTGGGGACAGATGTTTACCTGACAACAACGCACATATCGATGATTATCGTATTTGCTGCGCTTCTCGTCTTTGCAATTTGTGCAAACCGCGCAATTAAGAAAGCAGATCCAAATAAAGTTCCGGGTGGTTTTTTAAATGTGGTAGAGATTATAGTAGAGTCGCTTGACGGTATGGTAGCGAGTTCAATGGGAGCAAAGAAGGCTATTACATTTAGAAACTATGTCAGTGCATTGTTTTTGTTTATACTGGCATGTAACCTATCTGGTCTTTTAGGTTTGCGTCCGCCAACAGCAGATTTTGGTGTGACTTTTCCATTGGCTCTTATCACCTGGGTGATGATTCAGTACAATGGATTTAAGTATCAGAAGATGGGCAAGATAAAAGGTTTGTTTGAACCGATATTTTTATTTTTCCCAATGAATCTCATTAGTGAGTTTTCTACACCTGTTTCTATGTCACTCCGTTTATTTGGAAACATTTTGTCAGGTACAGTTATGATGGGACTTATATATGGTCTTTTGCCAAGAGTAGTAACATTGGTATGGCCTGCCGCACTTCATGCTTATCTTGATGTGTTCTCAGGATGTATTCAGGCGTATGTATTCTGTATGTTGACGATGAGTTTTGTATCTGATGCAATCGGTGATGGCGTTTAAGCCATGAGCCGTAAGCATTAAAAGTTTCATTAATTTTTATCATTTTTAAGGAGGAAGTTAAAATGAATATAACAAATGAAGGTTTAGTATTAATGGGTTCTGCAATTGGTGCAGGTCTTGCAGTTATCGCAGGTATTGGTCCTGGTGTTGGTCAGGGTATCGCAGCTGGTTATGGTGCTTCAGCAGTAGGCCGCAATCCTGGTGCTAAAGGTGATGTAATGTCTACTATGATCTTAGGTCAGGCCGTTGCTGAGACAACAGGTCTTTATGGTCTTGTAGTTGCTCTTATCTTGTTATTCGCTAACCCACTTTATAGCAAACTGTAATTTCTGCATAAAAAATTACAGGACTTGTTAGAAAGGAGGCTAAAAAGTGAGTAGTGTAATAAGAGTAGCTCTGGCCGGAGACGGACTTGGCGATTATATATTTGGACTGGACCCACAGCTTATAGTGGACTCAGTTATCACATTGCTTGCAATGTTTGTATTATTTTTAATGCTTACTTATCTGCTTTTTAATCCTGCAAGAAATATGCTTGAGAAGAGACAGGAGCATATCAGAGAACAGCTTGATACAGCAGCTAAGGAAAAGGAGGATGCCATTGCATTCAAGTCTGAGTACGATGCTAAATTAAAAGCTGTCGATAAGGAAGCTGAGGAGATTCTCAGCGAAACTCGTAAGAAAGCTATGAAGAAGGAAAGCGACATTGTAAATGAGGCAAAAGAAGAGGCAGCCAGAATCCTTGACAGGGCAAACCATGAGGTAGAGCTTGAGAAATCTAAGGTTAAGGATGATGTCAAAAAAGAGATTATCTCTGTGGCATCTGTTATGGCAGGCAAGATTGTTGCATCTTCTTTAGATGAAAATAAACAGTCACAGTTGATTGCAGACACTTTAAAAGAGATGGGTGATGAGACATGGCTAAATTAATAGCAAAGACATACGGCGATGCCTTGTTTGAGGTGGCCGTAGAAAATGGCACTCTGGATACCATGCTTGAAGAAGTGGAAGCAGTTTTACAGGTGTTGGAAAACGATGAAGAGTACATTGACCTTCTGAGTCATCCAAAGATTACCGTACAGGAGAAAGTAACTATGATAGAGGCTGCCTTTAAAGGCAGAATATCAGATGAACTTATGGGTTTTCTTGTTGCCATAGTGACAAAAGGAAGATTCTGTGAGATAGAAGAGATTCTTGGTTACTTTATCTTTAAGGTATGGGAAGAGAAGAAGATTGGTGTAGCCTGTGTGACATCTGCTATCGTTTTGTCAGACGAACAGAAGAAAGCCATTGAAGCAAAACTTCTTGAGACTACTTCTTATGTGGAAATCAGGACAAGATATGAGGTGGATGAATCTCTTATCGGCGGAATGGTTATCCGTATCGGAGACAGAGTGGTTGACAGCAGTGTGAAATCAAAACTGGAAAAGATGGCAAGAGAGCTTAATAAAATCCAGTTATCTAATTAAAAATTTGAAAGAAGGTGCGAGAGTATCATGAATTTGAGACCTGAAGAAATCAGTTCTGTTATCAAAGAACAGATTAAAAACTATAGTGCCAAGTTTGAAGTGTCAGACACGGGTACTGTAATACAGGTTGCCGATGGTATTGCCCGTATCCATGGTCTTGCTAAGGCTATGCAGGGTGAACTGTTGGAATTTCCGAATGAAGTCTATGGCATGGTGTTGAACCTTGAGGAAGACAATGTCGGTGCTGTACTCTTAGGTGACCATAAAAATATTAACGAGGGTGACATTGTAAAAACTACAGGACGAGTTGTAGAGGTTCCTGTTGGTGATGCAATGCTTGGCCGTGTAGTTAATGCTTTGGGACAGCCTATAGATGGAAAAGGACCTATAGAAACAACAAAGACAAGACAGATTGAGAGAGTTGCATCTGGTGTTATTGCGAGAAAATCGGTAAGTACACCACTGCAGACAGGTATAAAGGCTATTGATTCAATGGTTCCTATCGGAAGAGGCCAGCGAGAGCTTATAATCGGTGACCGTCAGACAGGTAAGACAGCGATAGCTATAGATACAATTATCAACCAGAAAGGCCAGGGCGTTAAATGTATATATGTTGCTATTGGCCAGAAAGCTTCTACAGTGGCAACTATCGTTAAGAAACTTGAAGAGTTTGGTGCTATGGATTACACAACAGTAGTAGCTTCTACTGCAAGTGAGCTTGCCCCACTTCAGTATATTGCTCCTTATTCCGGTTGTGCTATCGGTGAAGAGTGGATGGAGAATGGTGAGGACGTACTCATCATTTATGATGACCTTACAAAGCATGCTGCCGCATATCGTACAATGGCATTGCTGCTTAAGCGTCCACCTGGACGTGAGGCTTATCCTGGTGATGTATTCTATCTCCACTCAAAGCTTCTCGAGAGAGCTGCAAGACTTTCAGACAAGTTAGGCGGAGGTTCGCTTACAGCACTTCCTATCATTGAGACTCAGGCAGGCGATGTATCAGCTTACATTCCTACAAATGTTATCTCTATCACAGATGGTCAGATTTATCTTGAGACAGAGATGTTCAACTCAGGTTTCCGTCCGGCCGTAAATGCTGGTCTTTCGGTATCACGAGTTGGTGGTTCTGCCCAGATTAAGGCAATGAAGAAGATTTCAGGACCTATCCGTATTGAGCTTGCCCAGTACAGAGAGCTTGCTGCATTCTCGCAGTTTAGTTCAGACCTTGATCCTGAGACAAAGGCACAGCTTGCACAGGGAGAGAGAATCCGTGAGATATTAAAGCAGGATAACTATAATCCAATGCCTGTTGAGAATGAGGTAATTATTATATATGCTGCAACAAAGAAATATCTTATTGATATTGAAGTTGAAGATATACTTGAATTTGAAAAAGGTCTTTTTGAGTTTATGGATACAAAATATCCTGAAGTTCCGGAAGCAATCCGTACAGAGGGAGAGATAAGTGAAGAGACAGAGAATAAACTCGTTAAGGCAATCGAAGAGTTTAAGGCAGAGTTCATTAAGAATAGATAGAGAGGTGTTACAGTATGGCCTCAATGAGAGATATAAAAAGGCGTAAAGAAAGTGTCCAGAGTACCGGGCAGATTACGAAAGCTATGAAGCTTGTATCCTCTGTAAAGCTGCAGAAGGCTAAAGTAGGTGCAGAGCTGTCAAAGCCATATTTTGACGCTATGTACGAGGCTGTAGCAGACATGATTGGAAAATCAGGTCAGATGTCACATCCTTTCCTTCAGAAAAGTCAGTCAGATAAGAAAGCTGTGATTACTATCACATCAAACAGAGGTCTGGCAGGTGGATATAATTCCAACATAGTAAAGCTTATAACAAAAGATGAGAGATTTACTACAGATAATACTGTTATATATGCAGTAGGTACAAAGGGAAGAGATACACTTGCGAGACAGGGATATGAGATTGCAGGAGATTATTCTGAAGCTATAAATGAGCCTTTGTATAGTGATGCTATCGAGATAGGAAAAGAACTTCTCACTAAGTTTAAAGAGGGTGAGATAGGAGAGATATACATGGCATATACAATATTTAAAAATACTGTTGTGCAGATTCCTACTCTTATCAAGCTTCTTCCTATAGATGCTGAGGATATCACATCTGAGCAGGAGGATGACCCTGAAGATCCTATGGATAAAATCACTCTTATGAATTATGAGCCGGAACCTGAGGAAGCGCTTGACGCGATAGTACCAAAGTATGTGAACAGCCTTGTTTTTGGCGGTTTGGTAGAGTCTCATGCGAGTGAGAATGGTGCACGTATGCAGGCTATGGATTCGGCTACGAGCAACGCAGAAGATATGATAAGTGACTTGTCACTTAAATATAACAGAGCCAGACAGGCATCTATTACACAGGAACTTACAGAGATTATTGCAGGTGCATCTGCTATCTCTTAGTTTTCAGTGCAAATTTTCAATAGAAAAAGTCAGTTTTGCTGACAAATCTTGAAATAATATAAAGGAGAAAAAAGATGGCAGAATTAAATACAGGTAAGCTTACCCAGATTATCGGTGCCGTTCTGGATATCAAATTTCCAGAGGGAAAACTTCCGGAGATCAACGATGCTATCAACGTGCCTTTAAAGGACGGTGGCAAGCTTGTTGTTGAAGTAGCACAGCATCTGGGTGATGATACCGTTCGCTGTATTGCCATGGGTCCAACAGACGGACTTGTGCGTGGCATGGAGGCTCAGGCAACAGGTGCTCCTATATCAGTGCCGGTTGGAGAGGCAACACTTGGACGTATGTTCAATGTACTCGGTGAACCGATTGATGAGAAGCCGGCTCCAGAGGGAGTACAGTATGACCCTATCCACAGAAAAGCACCGGCTTTTGAAGAGCAGTCTACAGAGACAGAAATCCTTGAGACAGGTATCAAGGTAGTTGACCTTCTCTGTCCTTATCAAAAAGGTGGTAAGATTGGTCTCTTCGGTGGTGCCGGTGTAGGTAAGACAGTACTGATTCAGGAGCTTATTACAAATATAGCACAGGAGCATGGTGGATACTCAGTATTTACCGGTGTAGGTGAGCGTACACGTGAGGGTAATGACCTTTACTATGAAATGATTGAGTCCGGTGTTATCGACAAGACAACAATGGTATTCGGTCAGATGAACGAGCCGCCTGGAGCCCGTATGAGAGTAGGTCTTACAGGTCTTACAATGGCAGAGAATTTCCGTGACCGTTCAGGTAAGGATGTACTTCTCTTTATAGACAATATTTTCCGTTTCACACAGGCCGGTTCAGAGGTTTCAGCGCTTCTTGGACGTATGCCTAGTGCCGTTGGTTACCAGCCAACACTTCAGACAGAGATGGGTGCTTTACAGGAGCGTATCACATCTACAAAGAAGGGTTCTATCACATCAGTTCAGGCTGTATATGTGCCTGCCGATGACCTTACAGACCCTGCTCCTGCCAACACTTTCGCACATCTTGATGCGACTACAGTACTTGCGCGTTCAATCGCAGAGCTTGGTATTTACCCTGCTGTAGATCCACTTGAGTCAACATCAAGAATCCTTGACCCACATGTTGTAGGTGAGGAGCATTACAAAGTTGCGCGTGGTGTGCAGGAAATACTTCAGAAGTATAAAGAGCTTCAGGATATCATTGCTATTCTTGGTATGGATGAGCTTTCTGAGGATGATAAGATTGTCGTAAACAGAGCAAGAAAGATTCAGAGATTCCTTTCTCAGCCTTTCCATGTTGCAGAGCAGTTTACAGGTCTTCCTGGAAAATATGTTCCTGTATCTGAGACAATCCGTGGCTTCCAGGAGATTCTTGAAGGCAAGCATGATGATATTCCTGAGAATTTCTTCCTGAATGCCGGAACTATTGATGAAGTTGTAGAGAGAATGAAGTCCAAATAAGAAAGGAGAATCAGATGGCTGACAAAATGTTCAACCTGCAGATTATCTCCCCTACCAGAGTATTCTTTGATGGAGATGCCGAGATGGTAGAGATGAAGACTACAGAAGGAGAGATTGGTGTACTTGCCGGTCATATCCCTCTTACAGCAATCCTTGAGCCAGGGGTACTGCGTATCAGGCAGGCAGATGGCACTAAGGAGGCTGCACTTCATGATGGATTCGTCAAAATCACAAAGAACAAGGTTACAATCCTTGCAGAATCTTGTGAATGGCCAGACGAGATAGATGTAAACCGTGCAAAAGAGGCAATGCAGAGAGCAGAGCGTCGTATAAAGAGTGGAGAGAAATCTGTTGATATGATGAGAGCAGAACTTTCACTGAAAAAGGCACTTACAAGAATCGATCTTGCAGGCAGATATAAGTAAATATAAAGAGGTATTGTACATCTTGTGCAGTACCTCTTTTTGTTGTATATATTTATTATTGATACCCTGAACATTATTGGATAAAATAAAACCGGCATTTGATGAAATAGAGAAAGGAAATTGAAAAAAGTATGAAAACTGTAACCATAAAAGCACCGGCAAAGGTAAATCTCACACTTGATGTCACTGGCAAAAGACCAAATGGATACCATGATTTAAAAATGATAATGCAGACTATAAGTGTTTTTGATGAGATTAAATTATCTTTAACAGAGGAAGAAAAGATTGATTTACATATGAATAAAGAACTGCCAGACAAGATACCGGCAGAAAAAAATCTGGTTTACAAAGCGGCGGCGCTTATGAAAGAAAAGTTTGATATAAAGGGAGGCTTTGATATAGAGCTTCAGAAAAGCATTCCTGCGGCAGCAGGTCTTGCGGGTGGCAGCTCTGACTGTGCAGCTACCCTTATTGCGATAAATGAGGTTTGTGAGCTTGGACTTACAACACAGGAGCTGTGTGATATAGGTGTTAAGCTTGGGGCAGATGTACCGTTTTGCATAAGGAAGGGAACGATGTTATCAGAGGGGATAGGAGAGATACTTACGCCGCTTACACCTTTTAAGGATGTATGGGTTGTGCTTGTAAAGCCTGATATATCTGTGAGCACAGCATATGTATACACGCATCTTGACCTTCCAAACCTTAAATATCATCCGGATACAGAGAAGGCTATAGAATGTATCGGCAATGGTGATATATCAGGACTTTCAAATGTGCTTTCAAATGTACTTGAGACAGTTACCGTACC
>JAFPDA010000103.1 GCA_017425575.1 Lachnospiraceae bacterium
AGGTTATGCAGAAGAGTTAGAAGCAGAAATGAAGAAAATCGGCGTAGGCGAAATCGCTTCCGTATCAGGCCGTTATTATGCAATGGACAGAGATAACAACTGGGATCGTGTAGAGAAAGCCTACAATGCACTTGTTAAAGGTGATGGTGAGAAGGCAGATAATGCTATTCAGGCTGTTGCTGATTCATATGCAAAAGATGTCAATGATGAGTTCGTTGTACCAACAGTTGTCTGTGAGAATGGTGCGCCTGTTGCAACAATTAAACCTAATGATTCGGTTATCTTCTTTAACTTCCGCCCAGACCGTGCACGTCAGATTACACGTACATTCTGTGACGAGAGTTTTGATAAATTTGAGCGTGTAAATGGATTTATGCCACTTACATTTGTATGCTTTACTGATTATGATGAGACAATCGGTAACAAGCAGGTAGCATTTGTAAAAGAGAGTATATCAAATACATTTGGTGAGTTTCTTGCAGCAAATGGTAAGACTCAGCTTCGTCTTGCAGAGACAGAGAAGTATGCTCATGTAACATTCTTCTTTAACGGTGGTGTAGAGGAGCCAAATAAAGATGAGGAGCGTTCACTTGTAAAATCTCCTGCTGTTGCAACATATGACCTTCAGCCTGAGATGAGTGCTCCGGAAGTAAGTGAGAGACTTAATGCCGCTATTGCTTCAGATAAATATGATGTTATCGTTATTAACTTTGCTAACCCTGACATGGTTGGTCATACAGGTGTTATACCGGCAGCAGTTAAGGCAGTAGAGGCTGTTGATGAGTGCGTTGGTTCAGCAGTAGAGGCTGTTAAGAAAGTGGATGGTGTTCTCTTTATCTGTGCTGACCATGGTAATGCAGAGCAGATGGTTGATTATGAGACAGGTGCTCCATTTACAGCCCATACAACAAATCAGGTTCCATTCATCCTTGTAAATTATGATGAGGATTATACACTTCGTGAAGGTGGATGCCTTGCTGATATAGCCCCAACTCTTATCGAGATTATGGGACTTACACAGCCTGCAGAGATGACAGGAAAATCTCTTCTTATCAAAAAATAATGCTTGCTAAATAGCAGAGCTTGTGATAGACTATCATAGTGTGCTTACACACTATGATAGTTTTGTTTTATAATGAAATGGAGGAATTCTCAGATGATTAAGACAATTCATGGTATTTTGTTGATAGTATACATTATTGTATGTGTTGCATTATCAATTCTCGTACTTATGCAGGAAGGCAAACAGGCCGGACTTACAGGTGCAATAAGTGGTGCAGCTGAAACATACTGGGGTAAGAATAAAGGACGTTCTATGGAGGGCGGACTTGTACTTGCAACAAGAATACTTGCAGTATTATTTATTTTACTTTCACTTGTATTGAATTTAAAATTATTTGCATAAAATTTTATTTGCTGTGAGAATATAATAATTGTTAGAACATAAAGAGGATTGCTGAAAAATTAGGCAATCCTCTTTTTTGCATATACATTTGTCATAAAAAGTTATATAATAAGGATATAAGGTTTTGAAAAGTAGTTCCTGTAAGGTACATAAAATGTTTTTTTTCTAAATTAATGGGATTTAGGGAGACATATATAATGAACGGGGGTGTTTAGGATGACAAGAGAAGAGTTAAACGCTAAAAAAGATATGATAATGGAGTTTATAGGCTCGAAATCTTACAAACCATTATCTTTAAAAGAGATGAGAATGGTATTGCAGGTTCCTGCAAATGAAAAAAAAGAGTTTAATAAAGTTATAGACGAACTTATGGAAGAGGGCAAAATGCATATTGACCTCAAAGGTAAGATTAAGAAGATGTCTGACAATGCAAAGACTGGAAAGTTTATGGGCACTCAGAGAGGTTTTGGTTTTGTGAGAGTTGAAGGCGAGGATGAGGATATATTTATAGCCGCCCACAGAACTAAGGGGGCTATTGATGGAGATACTGTTCAGGTAGTCGTTGACAATATCAGTCGCGGAAAGAGACGTGAAGGTGAGGTTACGGCTATTCTTGAAAGAGGCGTTGACATTCTTGTTGGAACTTATTCAAAGAGTAAAAGCTTTGGCTTTGTGGTTGCCGATAATCAGAAACTTGGCAGGGATATATATATTGCAAAGGAAGACAGCAAGGGAGCGATAACAGGTCATAAGGTAGTTGTTGAGATAACTGATTATGGCAGTGAGGACAGAAATCCTGAAGGAAGGATTCTTGAGATAATAGGCCATGTGAATGACCCCGGTGTTGACATTCTCTCTGTTATAAAGGCGTATGGTCTGCCGGAAGAGTATCCTGATGAAGTTATGGATCAGGTAGAGAGTATAGAAGATGAGGTTAAGGAAGAAGAGAAGGCTGGCAGAACTGACTACCGTGGACTCCAGACTGTAACTATAGACGGCGAGGATGCGAAAGACCTTGATGATGCCATTACTCTCACAAAAGAGGGAGATATTTATCATCTGGGAGTGCATATAGCTGATGTTACAAACTATGTCACCGAAAATTCACCTCTTGACAAAGAGGCGATAAAGAGAGGCACGAGTGTATATCTTGTGGACAGAGTTATTCCAATGCTTCCGCACAAACTGTCAAATGGAATATGTTCATTGAATGAAGGTGTAGACAGACTGGCACTTTCGTGTATGATGGATATAAATGCAGGCGGCGAGATAATCAGGCACAAGATAGAAGAAACTGTCATAAACGTAGATAGAAGGATGTCTTACACAAGTGTCAATAAGATAGTTGAGCTTAAGGATGAGTCAGAGCGTGAGGAATATAAAGAGCTTATTCCTATGTTTGAACTTATGTATGAGCTTGCTGATATCTTAAGAACCAGAAGATTTAAGAGAGGCTCTATTGACTTTGATTTTCCTGAGAGCAAGATTATTCTTGATGAAAAGGGAAAACCTGTCGATATAAAAGAGTACGAGAGAAATAATGCTCACAGGATAATAGAAGAATTTATGCTTGCTGCTAATCAGACTGTGGCTGAGGAATTTTACTGGCAGGAGATTCCTTTTGTATATCGTGTGCATGAGGAACCAGACAGCGAGAAGATTGTGAAACTTGCATCGTTTGTTGGCAATTTTGGTTATACTATAAAGAACGGCTCAGATGGAGATATTCATCCAAAAGAGATTCAGAAGCTTGTAGACAGTGTTAAGGGCACTCCGGAAGAAGCTGTTATAAGCAGACTGGCGCTCCGTTCTATGAAGCAGGCGAAATATACAACAGGCTGTGATGGTCATTTTGGTCTTGCGATGAAGTATTACTGTCACTTTACTTCTCCTATCAGAAGATATCCTGATTTGCAGATTCACCGTATCATAAAGGAAAATATTCATGGCAGGATGCCAGACAGACGTATTGAGCATTATAATAAGATACTGCCGGAGATAGCCATTAGGTCAAGTGAGCTTGAGAGAAGGGCTGATGAGTCAGAGCGAGAGGTGGAGAAGATAAAGAAAGCCGAATATATGGAGCAGTTTATCGGTGAGAGCTTTGACGGCGTTATCTCAGGCGTAAGTACCTGGGGAATTTATGTTGAACTTCCAAATACTGTAGAGGGAATGGTAAGAGTTGCGGATATTCCGGGCGATTATTATTATTTTGATGAAGAACGTTACAGTATGGTGGGTGAATATACAGGCAAAACTTATAAGCTTGGAGACCCTGTAAAGATTACCGTTGCAGCAGTTGACAAACTTATAAAGACTATTGACTTTGTCTTCTATGATGAAGCTAAAGCTGATTTATATAAAGTCAAAGCTAAGGCTGTTGAGAGTTCAGAAGTTATTTTAGGTAAGTCTGAGGGTGATGCTGAAAAGGTAAAACCGATAAGAGTTTCAAAAGCTTCCGGAGAGAGAAAAAATGAAGCTGTAGGCGTAACCCACAAAAAGAAAAAAGTCTCTAATAAGAGTAAAGTTAAGTCTAAGAAAGCAAAGGGAATAGCATCTAAAAAGGACATTCTTGAGCTTAAAGAAAAAGCTGAAAAGGCATTTGCAAAGAAACTTTCAGCAAAGAAAAAGAGTATGCTTGTCGAGGCTGAGGCAAAGAAGCTTACTTCTTCAGCAAAATCAAAGAAGAAAAATGCAGTTAAAAAGGCTAAAAAATCAAAAAGAAAATAGGAGAAAATGATGTCAAAGGAAACTAAAAAGCTTGTTGCCGGAAACAAAAAGGCATTTCACGAGTATTTTATGGAAGATAAATACGAAGCTGGAATATCACTTGCCGGAACAGAAGTTAAGTCTCTTAGAATGGGTAAGTGCAGCATAAAAGAAGCATTTATCCGTATAGAAAAGGGCGAAGTTTATGTTTACAATATGCACATAAGCCCTTATGAGAAAGGTAATATATTTAATAAAGATCCAATCAGACCAAGAAAACTTTTACTTCACAGGGCTGAGATTCGCAAGATAGAGGGACAGATAGCACAGAAGGGTTACACAATGGTGCCACTCAATGTCTATTTTAAGGGAAGTCTTGTAAAAGTTGAAGTAGGTCTTGCAAAAGGTAAGAAGTTATATGATAAGAGACAGGATATAGCAAAGAAAGATCAGAGAAGAGAAGCTGAGAGAAAATTCAAGGTTTCAAATCTTTATTAGTTATATTTTTTGATGTTTGGAAAGAGGTGTAATATGTTTGCAGATAAGGGAATAATAAGTTTAAAACATGATGTTATAAATGAGGTAGCTAAGCTTGCATTTGAAGGTACACTTGAGGAAAAGAGAGATACTATACCTTATAACATAATACCGGGACCGCAGCCACAGTTTCGCTGCTGTATATACAAAGAAAGAGAGATTATACGTCAGAGAGTAAGACTTGCTGAGGGAAAAGCACCGGGACCTGTTGATGATGGAAATGTAATTCAGGTAATTCCTTCAGCTTGTGCAGACTGTCCTATAGCAAGTTATATAATTACAGACAACTGTCAAAACTGTCTTGGAAAGTCTTGTATGAATTCGTGTAAATTTGGTGCAATTCAGATGGAAGGGAAACACCCAAAGATAGACCCGAACAAGTGTCGTGAGTGTGGAATGTGTGCAAAATCCTGTCCTTTCCATGTAATAGTTCATTTACAGAGACCATGCAAATTCAGCTGCCCTGTAGATGCGATAACATATGATGAACATGGTATCTCAGTTATTGATGATGAGAAGTGTATTAAATGTGGTCAGTGTATACATAAATGTCCGTTTGGTGCTATTGGTTCAAAGACTTTTATTGTTGATGTTGTAAATGCAATCAAATCGGACAGACCTGTTTATGCAATGGTGGCACCTGCAGTAGAAGGTCAGTTTGGTGCTGATATTTCTATGGCAAGCTGGAGAAATGCTCTTATTAAGACGGGATTTAAAGATATGATAGAAGTTGGTCTTGGTGGAGACATGACTACTATGAGTGAAGCTGAAGAATGGTGGGAGGCTTATGAAAATGGTGAGAAGAAGACAACTTCGTGCTGTCCTGCTTTTGTAAATATGATAAGAAAGCATTTTAAAGAGTCAGAAGAACTTATCTCTACAACGGTCTCTCCTATGTGTGCAGTCTCAAGAATGATAAAATCTAAAGATCCTGATGCATATACAGTGTTTATTGGACCATGTATTGCTAAGAAATCAGAGGTAGTAGACCAGAAGATAGAGGGAAATGCTGATGCAGTTCTTACTTTCAGCGAACTTCATTCTATAATGATAGCGGCGGGAACTGATTTTGAGCCTACAGAGGATGAGTATCAGGAGGCAACTACATTTGGAAAACGTTATGGAAATGCCGGTGGTGTTACAGCTTCTGTACTTGAATACTTAAATGAGACCAACCGTGATACAACAGGAATATCTGTATGTAAGGCTGATGGTGCAGCAGAATGTAAAAAGGCACTGCTCTTACTTAAAGCCGGAAAACTTGATGATGACTTTATTGAAGGAATGGTATGTGAAGGTGGATGCGTGGGAGGACCAAGTGCATATGCTGAGATACCTAAGTTTAAAAAGAGCCGTGATGAACTGATTTCAAAGGCAGATAAGAGAGGAATTACGGAAAACCTTAAAAATTATGATATGGATGCATTTTCTATGCACAGAAAATAGGAGGAAAATATGCAGAGAATTAAAAGTTTTGAGATTGACCACAATGTTTTAGTGCCGGGCTTTTATATTTCAAGAGAAGACGGTGATGTTGTAACATATGATTTGAGAACAAGAAAACCGAATGCAGGTGATTATATGGATAATGCAACAATGCATTCACTTGAGCATATGTTTGCAACATATGTGCGTAACTCTGAGGTTTCTGATAAGGTTGTGTATTTTGGACCAATGGGCTGTCAGACTGGTTTTTATTTGCTGGTTCGTGATCTGGAGCCAAAGGAAGTATTTGAGCTTACAAAGAAAGTATTAAGACAGACTATAGAGCATGAAGGTGACGTTTTTGGAAAGTCTGCTATTGAGTGCGGTCATTATGAGAATCTTGATATAGAGCTTGCCAAGAAAGAGAGCAGAACTTATCTTGAGGTATTAGAGAAGCAGGAAAATATGGAATTTACATATCCATCAAAATAAAAGAGATTAAATTGGAGGAAGATTACAATGAGAATAGGTGTTATTGGCGCAATGCAGATTGAGATAGACAATCTTAAAAAGACACTTGAAAATACTACTGTTGAGACTATAAGTGGAGTAGAATTTGTTAAAGGAACTATTGGAAATACAGAAGTAGTTGCTGCTGTAAGCGGTGTTGGAAAGGTGTTTGCTGCAATCTGTACAGAGGCTATGATACTTACTTATCATGTTGATAAGGTTATAAATATAGGTGTTGCCGGAACTTTATGCAAAGAACTTGGTGTTATGGGGATTGCTGTTGCTGACAAAGTTGTTCAGCATGATATGAATACTTCTGCACTTGGAGATCCCGTTGGACTTTTATCTGGTATAAATGAAGTTTATCTTGCATGTGATGATGATATGAGAAGCGTACTTGAGGAATGTCTTAAGGAGCAGGGAAGAAAGTACCATGTTGGAACAATTGCCACAGGCGATATGTTTATGCACAAGCAGAAGCAGAAAGACAAAATCCATGACAGATTTGATGCCATTGCAGCAGAGATGGAAGGTGGAAGCATAGGTCATGTCTGCTATATGAACAAAGTTCCATTTGCAATACTCCGTACTATCTCTGATGGAGAAGGTGGAGCCATGGATTATGCTGAATTTGCAGAGAAGGCAGCACAGATTGGTATAGAGATAGTAGTTGAGTTTATTAAGAAGATGTGAAATAGAGAATATGCATTATAATTGTTTGATCGTGGATGATGAAATGGAGCTTGCTTCAGCAACAAGTGAGTATTTCAATATGTTTGATATTAAAACACATTTTGTGATATCGGCAGGTGAATGCAGGGAATTTCTTAAAACTAATGAAATAGATATGATGCTGTTAGACATCAATTTAAAGGATGGAAGTGGTTTTGAATTATGCAAGGAGATAAGAGAAAAATCACAGATACCTATATTGTTTATCAGTGCGAGACAAAGTGATGATGATGTGCTTATTGCCCTTAATATAGGCGGGGATGATTATATTAAGAAACCATATTCGCTTAGTGTGCTTCTTGCAAAGGTAAAAATAGTATTAAAACGAATGGTGACAGATAAGTCAGACAAAACAGAAGATATAAAACAAAATGAAATGAGTCATTTTGTTATTATTCCGGATACTATGAGTGTAAGAGTAGAAGGCAGGGAAGTTTTGCTCAAAGCAAGAGAATTCAGGCTTTTTGAATATTTATACAACAACAAAAACAGAATTGTCCCCAAGGCAGAACTTTTTTCGGCAGTATGGGGAGACGCATTTTACAGTGATGGCACGCTTAATGTACATATAAGAAAGCTTAGGGAAAAGCTCGAGGAAAATCCTAATGAACCTAAATATATAAAAACGATATGGGGAACTGGCTATATACTTAGTCTGGAGGATAAATAGATGAAGATGAGATATATTTTTATATCATTGCTGGTCATGATATGTGTAGGTTTGTCTGTGACGTACAGCTATATTGGTGTCGGGGATATCACTGATATTGATATGACAGAATATAATGATAAATTTAAGCAAGTGTCAGACTATCTTGATGGACTTGATAAAATAACACAGAACAGTGAGAAGTTGAAAGCGTTTGAAAAGAAATCTAAGTGTAAAGTATATGTGATTGGTGATGAATTTTACGACAGCAATGTGGGAAATTCGATAAAGCATCAGGATGTACTTTTTGATTACTATAAAAATGGTAAATATACAGCAAAGATAGTATTTCCGGGGCAGCAGGAAAAAATAAAGGGTATATATTATCAAGTAAAAAAACGTATTTTTATATCATTTGCTATGATGGCAGTTCTGATGACAGGGATTATAGCAGTTATTTATATTAGTTATATAAGACCATTCAATACACTTCAGGATTTTGCAAAGCAGATAGCGAAGGGAAACCTTGATATGCCGCTAAAGGTTTATAAGAATAATTATTTTGGTGCATTTACAGAGAGTTTTGATATAATGCGTGAAGAACTTGCAAAAGCCAAAAAAGGTGAATACGAAGCAAATAAGAGCAAAAAGGAGCTTGTTGCTGAATTGTCACATGATATAAAGACTCCTGTAGCAACCATAAAGGCTATGTGCGAAGTGATACCATTTCAGACTAAAGATGAGAAGGTTATTGAAAAGACAGAGATTATCGGACGAAAGGCAGATGTTATAGATTCACTTATAACAGATATGTTTCATGCCACTTTGGAGGAACTTAAGGTTCTCAAAGTCAATCCGGCTGAGGAATTATCAACGATAATAATTCCTATGATAAAGCAGATGGATTATTTTGGAAAAATACATATACATGGGGAGTGTCCGGAGTGCCTTATATATGCAGATAAACTTCGACTTAATCAGGTGATAGATAATGTTATAAATAATTCTTATAAATATGCTGACACAGATATAGATATAGACTTTTCAGAAATAACAGAGGCTGAAAGAGAAGGTATAGTAATTACTTTGCATGATTATGGAAATGGTGTTTCGGATGAAGATATGCCGCTTATTACAGAGAAATTCTATCGGGGAGCTAATTCTGATGGATGTGAGGGCAGTGGTCTCGGTTTATATCTGTCACAGCTTTTTATGAGTGAGATGGAAGGAGAACTTAACTGTTATAATGATAATGGTTTTGTAGTTAAGATAATAATTAAGAAGGTCAGATAAGGGTAAGTTAAGCTATATACTGTAATAATGAATTTTATATAGCTATAATTGTGAAAAATTGTAATTAAGAAATAGATAAGAATTGGAGAAGAGTCAGGAAAAGACTTATTAATAAATAAAGTATAGAATAAAGCCATAGTCAGATTGATTGACTGTGGCTTTTCTGTTTAAAATAAAAGATTAGCTTGTAAGGCAGGAGAGATTCCGAGGGATTATTAATTAAAAATGGAGGGTTATTATGGATAAATTATTGGAAGTAAAGGATTTATGTAAAACATTTTCAAATGGAAATGTTCAGCAGCATGTTTTAAAGAATTTGAATATTGAGATATACAAAGGTGATTTTACTATCATAATGGGCAGTTCAGGTTCTGGAAAGTCAACTCTTCTGTATGCGTTGTCAGGTATGGACAAACCAACGCTTGGAAAGATAACATATGGTGATGAAGAAATATCGGGATATAGCAATGATAAACTTGCATTATTCAGAAGAAAACATTGTGGATTTATTTTTCAGCAGAATTATCTTAACGATACAATGAGTGTTATGGACAATATTATGGTAAACGGTCTTCTGGTTCAGAAAGATAGAAAGGCTATTTACAATAAGGCATGTGAATTACTTAGCAAAGTTAATATAGGGGAAGAAAGTTATAATAAATATCCGGGACAGCTTTCTGGCGGTGAGGCACAGAGAGTTTCAATAGTAAGAAGTATTATCAACTCACCTGAACTTCTTTTTGGTGATGAGCCTACCGGTGCATTAAATTCACAAAATACAGTTAATGTACTTGATGTAATGACAGAGTTAAATAATCAGGGACAGAGTATAGTTATGGTTACGCACGATATTAAATCTGCAAGACGTGGCAATAGAATACTTTATCTTAGAGATGGTGTGATAATTGATGAATTGAGGCTTGACAAATATGTAAGTGGAGATAGAGAACGCCATGTTAAAGTAAAAGAGTTCCTTGAAAAAATGGGATGGTAAAAGAGCGTGATAAGGAAAGAAGGGCGTAATAGTTATGAAGACATGGTTAATTGCAAAAAGCAATATGAAGAAGAAAAAGAGCAATGTAGTGGTTCTGTTTTTGCTCATTATGATAGCCACAATACTGTTGTATTCAAGTATAAATATAGTTAAAAACGTAGGAAGTTTTCTGGATGATAAAAATGAAAGCGTCAACGGAGCTCATCTAGATATAATTACATCAAAGGGATTTGATAAGGAAATTTCAGATATAATAAAAAGTATTAAACAGTATGATGATTATATTAAAACAGATACACTTATTCCTACGGCAGATGCAAAAATTGATAATACAGACATAAAAGGTGACGATGAGACTATGCCTGTGTGTCTGAACGTATATGATCCTGAACATAAGGACAGAATATGTAATTATAAAATAATTGATGAAGGTAAAGAGTGGACTGAGGATTCTATTATACTTCCATATTATTTGAAGACTGTAAAAGGTTATAAAACAGGGGAGAATTTTGAAGTTACAATAGATGAACAAAAAGAAAAGTTTAAAATTTATGGTTTTATCGAAAATGTAATGATATCCAATCCAAGCACTATATCAGTGTATGAATGCTTTATTGAGAAAAACAGATTTGATGATATCAAAGATATAGATGGTTTGTCACTGATGGACAGATTTCGTGTGCGCCTTACTGATATGAATAAATCTGGTGATGCAAGTGACTATTTTATGAGTGAGATTAACAAAAATGTGGATTCTGAGCAGTTTATATTATATATGGAAATCTTTTATAATAATATGAAGACAGGTGCATCATTATTTATAAGTATACTTATGGCGATTCTTGCAATATTTGCAGTTCTTATAATAGCCGTAGCACTGATTGTTATACGTTTTAGTCTGAATATGTATATAGAAAGCAATCTTCCAAATATAGGAATACTCGAATCTATGGGATATACAAGTTCACAGCTTCGTATGGCATCGGTTATTGAGTATGTTATTATAACCGTTGTGTCAATAGTTGCAGGATTATTGACAGCCTTTGGAATATCGGAAAAAATTGCTGTTATTGTATCAAATTCAGTTGGTGTAAAATGGGAATCCTCAATAGATGCAGTTGTTATTGTTATTTCTGCGGTAGCGATATTGTCAGTAGTACTCCTTATATCATTGCTTACTTCGGCTAAGATTAAAAAGATTACGCCATTGGATGCATTGCGCAATGGAATCCATACACATAATTTCAGTAAAAATCATTTGCCTCTTTTAAAGAGCAGACTGGGAGTGAACAGCAGCATTGGCATAAAAAGTATGCTGCGTCAGAAAAGACAAAGTATATCTATAGCATTAATTATCGCACTTGTTGTGTTTTCAGGAGTAACAGTATTTACGCTTTATTATAATTTTGTAGTGGAGCAGGATGCACTTATAAATCTTGTCGGTCTGGAAAAACCGGATATTATGCTTAAGGCAAAAAATAATGATAATTATGGAAGCATAGATTTTACAAAAAAATGTGAAAAACTCCGCGAAGATAAAAATGTCAAATATGCTATGACATATACGGTTTCAAGCATGATAATAAAAAATAAAGATAAAAATATGAATATAGCAACGGAAATATATGAAAAGCCTGATAGGGTAGAACTTGATACATTGATTTCAGGAAGAGTTGTAAAAAATGACAATGAGATAACCATATCTAATCTTGTAGCAGAAAAACTGGGTGTAAAAAAAGGTGATACTGTAATTATTGAGAGCAGCAAACAGGAAAAGTCATATGTAATAGTGGGAATAACACAACGTACATCAAATCTTGGAATCAGTATGGTGATGTCTCAGGAGGGTGCAGAGAGGGTAAATAGCAAAATTATACCTGACACAGCATATATTTATCTGAAAGATGCATCAGATATTAAAGGCGAAATAGAACGTATTAAAAAAGATATGAAGGATGGAGATGAGATATCATATACTAATTTTGATGAGATTTATGAGAATATCCTTAGTTCGTTCACTGCGTCATTAAATATTTTGTGTGTTGTATTCGTGATAGTTACAATTGTTGTTATCTCTTTAATTATTTTGCTTGTGATTAAAATGAAGATAGTCAGAGAAAAGCGTAATATGGGAGTGTTTAAGGCATTAGGTTTTACAACAATGCAGATTATCTGGCAGAATGTAATGAGTTTTGCACCGGTTATTTCGTTTGGTTCTCTCATTGGTGTAATAGTTGGCAAGATGGCTGTCAACAAGGGATGTACAATGATGTTGTCACTATGTGGAATAGCTAAGGCAAATCTTTCTATACCATGGTTTATTATAATCGGATTATTTCTTGCAACAACAGTAGTTGCATTTGTAATGTGTATTTTAGTATCAACGGGCGTAAGAAAGATTGAACCATACAAGATGATTACAGAACAGTAATAACATTAAAGCAGCAAAAAAGCACTGTAACCCTTGAAAATAAGTTGGTTACAGTGCTTTTTGTATTAGTGGAGCTGCGGGGAATCGAGATTGGATTCTATATCGTGCAAGTCTAATATTTATCGGGGATTAAGTGTCTGCTTAAAATTTCTGACATCAATTTTGACACCATTTTTGGTGTTTATATTAAGTAAAAGTGTTTTGGGTAAAGGTTAATGTGACAACAAATGTTTGGAGAAATGTGGAAGTTAATTGCTGAAATAAGATTTTTGGAGTATAATATATTTTAGTTAAGGTGAAAGTGAAATAATTATTTTGAATGATGAGGCGAGGTGATATGAGATGGGTGTATATTTTAATCCAAGCAATGCAAGTTTTAAAAAAGATAGAAATTACGAAATATATGTGGATAAAACAGAGTTGATAGGATATCTGAATAAATTGGTGGGAACGCCAAGAAATTGCCTTGCAGTAAGCCATGCAAGAAGATTTGGTAAATCACACGCAGCTGGGATGATTGATGCTTATTATAGTCTTGGATGTGATTCTTCAGAGCTTTTTGATAATACAAAGATTGCTGCTAGTGAAGATTATAGGAAGTATATGAATAAGTACAATGTTATTCATCTTGATATATCTTCTGTATGGGATTTTCATAAAGAGGATTTAATTGAGTCAATTCAAGAGCGAGTGTGTGATGACTTTAAAGAAGAATATGGTGATGGCTTAAACTATAGTAAGGATTTATATTTATTGATTCAGGAAATTTATCGAAAAACAAACATTCCATTTGTAATCATTATTGACGAGTGGGATTGTGTGATTAGAAATAGTGAAGATAAAGAACTTGTACACAGGTATCTTCAGTTCCTTCACTCATTGTTTAAATCAGAGGAATCCAAAGCTTTTTTAGCACTGGCATATATCACAGGTATTTTACCTATTAAGAGGATAAAGGACGAGTCAGCGCTTAATAACTTTAGGGAATATACAATGCTTAAATCAAAGCCAATTACAAAGTATTATGGATTTACAGAAGACGAAGTGAGAACACTCTGCAAAGAGTATGATATGGATTTTGAGACTACAAAAGTCTGGTATAATGGATATCTTATTGATGGGATTCATATGTATAATCCAAATTCAGTTGTACAGGCTATGATAGATCAGGAGTGCGATTCTTATTGGCGAAATACATCATCTTTTTCATCAATAAATACATTTATCACAATGAATTATGCAGGGCTTAAGGATGATATTATGACAATGATGGCGGGTGGAAAAGTTCGTGTGAATACAAATACATTTAAAAATGATTTTTCTACTATTGCATCAAAGGATGATGCATTAACAGCATTGATTCATTTAGGATATCTTGGATATGATGTGGATAGAAAGAAGGCTTTTATCCCAAACTATGAGGTTGCAACTGCGTTTGAGGCGGCGTTACAGACAGGTGAGTGGACAGAGATTGCAAAAGCGATTTCTATTTGCGATGAATTGCTGGATGAAACGATAGAGGGAAATGCAGAGAGGGTAGCCGAATTGATTGAATTTGCACATGAGACTTACACATCGGTTCTGAAATATAATGATGAAAATTCCTTAAGCTGCGTTCTTACAATGGCATATTTCACAGCACCGGGATATTATAATATCATTCGTGAGATGCCGGCTGGAAAAGG
>JAFPDA010000104.1 GCA_017425575.1 Lachnospiraceae bacterium
AGCTATTGCTCCTGCCACTTTCTTCTGATATTCACTGTCTATAAGCAGTGCAGCCTCATCACTGTTTGACAAAAAACCACACTCTACAATAATTGCAGGTTTTTCAGATTTCTTCAATATATAATAATCTGAATTAGCCTTAGCCTGACGTCTGTTGTCTTTACCAAGCCGCTCTATCATTTTATTCTGAACAAGTTCTGCACACTTTTTGCCATTCTCAGATAAAGACTGGTAAAAAACCTGTGCTCCCTTTGAATTCTGACTTGTAAAACTATTCTGATGAATGCTTATGATTATATCAGGTGAAGCATCATTCATACGCCTTACCCTTTCTCTCATATCACTCATCTTCTTATTTGTATCTGCAGCATTGTAAAGACCTTCATCAGATGTCCTTGTCATAATCACATCACATTTTTTGTCCTTTAAAATTTTTTCAAGTTCTTTGGCAACAGCAAGATTTATATCTTTTTCATATGCACCATTGATACCCACTTTTCCAGGATCTATTCCACCATGACCAGCATCTATAACAACAGTATTCCCTGATGTGCTTTTTTGAATAAATTTCTGCGAAACATCTCTGACTGTCATAAGTGCAATAACTCCTGACACAATCAGAACTCCCGCTGTGATAACAGGCATAATGTTACTAAATCCCATTCGTTTTTTCATCCGGTCCTCCACATCATTATGCAATCAATAATAATACATATATATTATATGCATATCTGCATGTATACAGACCTTACATTGCCAAAGCTTAATTATCAGAAAACAAATGTAACACAACAAACTCAATTATAGCACTACTAAAATTTCATTACAAATCTATCTTGATATATATTTTTTATCACTTTGTATATTTCACAATATTATCCCATATAGCAGCACTTTCCATTCCAAGTTTCCAGAATGCCATACCACCTACTTTTCCATCTGCAACTGCTTTCATCTTAAGGTCAAGTGATTTTGCATTTTCTATCCACATCTTTTTCAATGCTTTTTCCGAATTGAATTCTATATATTCCATGCCTGCTGCTTCATCCCACACCGACTGTGCGCCTGAATCAGCCGCAATCTGAGCCGCATGTCCCATTGAACATGCCTCTGATGAGAGAGTAACTGTTCCGTTATCAGATTTTTCTGTCCACACTCTTGAATAAAAAGGCAATGCAATTATTGTCTGCTCAGCCGGAACTTCGGCAAGAGTATTTTTAACTGCATCCTGAACATAACCAAGCGATGATACCGGACCTGCCTGTTCTGAACCTGAGTAATATTCATCATAAGCCATCGTTATAACATAATCCGCAACATTTGCCTGTTCTTTTCTATTATAATAAGCAGAATAATTTGCCGGAGGATAATTATCAATCGACAATATAATACCATTATTTCTGCACATTATGCCAAGTTCTCTTATAAACTGAACAAAGTCCTTACCATTTTCCTGTCTGACATTTTCAAAATCTATATTTATTCCATCAAGATTATATTTTATTGCTTCCGCTATAAGATTTTTCGCAAGTCTCTGTCTCTTTTTTGTAACACTGAGAACATTACCAATCTTCATATTAGGATCAAAATCATCACAAAGTCCCCATATCTGAACTCCAGCCATATGAACACGGTCTACATATGTGTAATCCGCCAGCGATGAAATATTTCCATTGTCATCAATAGTTTTAAACCATGTAGGCGATATTACATTAACCGCTTTTGTAGCTGCAAGAAGTGTTGATACATTACTGTTTGCAGAAGCATTTGTAACCTGATGCCAGACAAGATTTACTTTTTCGTCAAGCAGTATATGTGGATATTTCTCTTCCTTAAAATCTGTAGTAAGGGTTTCTTCAATACTCTCGCCAAGCTTATCACTCTTTACATATCCGGAAATACCATCTTCTGTCATAACATTCATAAAGCCATCTTCATTTATATTTTCATCAAGTATCAGAAGCTTATCATTTTCCTTAAGGTCAACAAGTATACTGCTCTTTATGTTTCCCTCATAACGAAGCTGTGTTTCCTTTTTTACAGATGTATATTTGGCATTCTCTCCATATCTGTATTTTATAACAACTCTGTCAGGTGAGTCGTATTTTTTATACTCCATCGCTGTATATTTTGAAATATAATCAATCGCAATATATACCTTATCATTTACATATTTGACTATTACATAATCCATTGTATCCTTACTTTTATTTACATAATAATCTTTACTATTCACCTCTGTACTTATAATAGCTGTAGATGTTGTATATAACAGCTTATTTTCATTACCATCCCAGTAAAATCTCTGATTAAGGTACTGATAAACCAGTTCAGAATCAAGATATACCTCTCCATCAACGTATATTCCCGGAACAGCAATCTGTTCATCCTGCATTATCACTGAAACCTCACCATCTTTTGCAGCAAAATAGTTGTTAAGCTCCATGTATTCTTTACTTGGCATCTTTGTTTTTATAATAAAAGCTGATACTACAACTAAAAAAACAACTATTGTAAATATCAAAGCTGATACCACTGTCTTTTTCTTCATTATATTGTCCCCCTATGTATCTTATTTAAATCCAATCAAAAAAAGTATAACACTTAATCACCACATTAACAATAAAACCAGACAAAAAATTCAAGATAACCATATCTTACAGTTACAGTACAGCCCCTGTCTGCACTGTAACGATTTTGGCCATGCTTCGCATTCTAAATGGCCAAAATCCGAAACTGGAAGACTTTCATACGGTAAACATCTTACATTCTTCCTATAAAGCAAAAAAAAACAAAAGAGAAACCACGGGCCAGATTTCTCTTTTGCTTTTTAATTTAAGGAATTGTACTACTATACAATTTTTACAACTTTAACGGCACTACTGTATGCCATACACAACCTTTCATAAATAATTAACATTAAACACTTACAATATGTTCAAAATCAACTCGAACTATCTTTCCATTTTCATCACCTGTATAACTTTTCATGTAATAACTGTCTTCCATAACTTCCTTCAGTTCAGCCATGTTCTTAAGAGAATATTTTCTCCCATCAACATTAACCTCAACACCGTGTTTCTCAGCTACTACAATCTCTGATACAAGCCACGAATACATAGATTCTTTTAGTTCTTCTGTTTTACTGTTCAATTTTACCTACCTCCCATGTACAACAGCTATATGATACTTTGTGATACACTACTTCCTTGTAGAATTATTTTGAATATAATATTCTAAGCAGAGTTACGAATCCCTATTATACGCGGTAAAGTAAAACATCTATGAAAGATAATAATTTATCCAGCACCTCCTTCCTATGTCGGATCCGCTTCTCTGTGCTGTATTATACACGCCATACATAAGATATACAACACTGAAATTGACGTTATAGTTTACAATTCGCACCTGGCAATTTAATGCTATTTTACAATTGAAAGCCCTATTTTTTCACATTTTACTCACATTTCATTTTTTTAAACAAATTGTGCTTTTATATTTTATGGTATTTATCAATAATTACTACATTGAAAAAACTTCTAGTATTTACTTTGACTTTTTACAAATTATATTAATATCCATTCAGCTATTTAAGAAACATCAGCATTCAATGAAAAAGTCAACGTTAAATTTATTACTATATGAAAGTCTTCCGGCTTCGGATTTTTGGCATTTAGAATGCGAAGCATGCCCAAAATCGTTACAGTGCAGACAGAGGCTGTACTGTAACTTAAATTTTACTTGACGAACCCCGAATAATAACATTTTATTGACTTATAAGGTTTGTTAAATTATAATTTGATTATAAAATATGTAACTTTTAATTGATTATTGTAATTTTATGTAAAATATATAAATCGAAAGGAAGTGAGCCTATGCGAATTGAAAAAATCAATGATAAACAGATTCGTTGTACACTAAACAAAAAAGATCTTTCCGATCGTGAGTTACGCCTGAGTGAACTTGCATATGGGTCAGATAAAGCCAAGGCTCTTTTTCGTGATATGATGCAGCAGGCATCATATGAATTTGGATTTGAAATAGAAGATATTCCTCTTATGATAGAAGCAATACCTATGTATCCTGACACTCTTGTTCTGATTATAACAAAAGTAGATGATCCCGATGAATTAGATACACGTTTCTCAAGATTTACAGAAGATCCTGAAGGCGAAACTATGCTTGATGACACAAATGACTTTATGTTTGATGATGATTCAGATTTACTTGAAGCATTTGAACTAGAACAGGATGATATATTACCTTTTGACACCGACACTATTGACCCTCCGGAGACCGATTTCATATCACTTTCAGAGGCACTCGGAATGGAGCCAAGACCTAAAACCCCAGACAGAAAGCCTTCTTCTGATGTCATCAAAATATACGCTTTTAATACACTCAATGATATAACACATTTGGCAGAAAGCATTTCCAATATATATAACGGAAATAACACTTTATATAAAGACGAAAAAAGCCATATCTATTACCTTGTATTGCATAAATCAGAGCACTCTGCAGAAGAATTTAACAAGATATGCAATATCATGAGTGAATATGGTTCTCCTCTTCACAATATGTATGCCAGTCATTCCTACTTTGAAGAACATTTTGAACCACTTATCCCAGATAAGGCTCTTCAAAAGTTAAGTTCTTTATAAATTATTATCTAACTGTTAAAAATCCTTATTTTATTACAAAAGAAAAACTGCCGGAAACATAAATTCATATGTTTCCGGCTTCTTTTTATTTCTTTGCAAGATAATCATTAACAGTTTTTATAAGTTCTTCAACATCAAGACCATGTACTGCTGCTGCCTCTGTAAGGCTCTCTCCCTGTGATGCAGGACATCCTATACAATGCATTCCAGATGCCATAAGAATAGGTGCGATACCTGGATCAATCTGAAGCATATCTGCAATTATCATATCTCCATTAACTCTCTCTGTCATAATTTCCTCCATTTCTGTATATGTGAGATATACACATTATAAAACCTGTTACTATAATAACAAATACTTTATATTCTGTCAAAAAACAATTTGTATATAAAATAGTAACTATTCGTTACTGATACAATTCTGAACATTACATAAAGTATTATAAACCTGTCTATATATTTTATTCACTATAGCTTTACATTTTTAAACAAAACAAAAGCTACCGTCTGAACCAAAATCCAGACGGTAGCCGATATGTTCAAAAAACCTTAATTAAGCCTCAGAGATAGCACCTGAAGGGCATGTACCTGCACAAGCTCCACATGAAATACATGTATCAGCATCGATCTCGAAATGAGCATCTCCCTCAGAAATAGCACCTACTGGACATCCACCTGCGCATGCTCCACAGCTTACGCAATCATCACTAATAACATATGCCATTGTATATTTTCCTCCTTATCTATTGTCTGTTACTTAATTATAATATATCCTACTCAATTTTACAACTAATTTTTTATTAGTTTTGTATAATTCTAATGCTAATTTTTGTAAATCACACCTAATAGCTGTTAGTATATTCTAATGCACATTTTAAATTTATATTAGAAATCAACCTCTGTATCATAGTAGCAGCATTTAAGAAGTTTCTCCATCTCTTCCTGTGTAGGAATACGTGGGTTAGAACCTGTACACGCATCAAGAATTGCATTTGCTGCTATATCTGAAAGTTTTGAAAGGAATTCATCTTCAGGAACGATACCTTCCTCAGCCGGAAGTCCACCCTCTCCGTAGTTCTTGATACAATGAGGAATATTAAGGTCATCATTCATCTGACGGAGATACCTGATAAGAAGTTCAACTTTCTCATCATCATTACTTCCACCTAAGCCCATAAAGTCAACAATCTCACCATAACGTTTTTTAGCAGTCTCATCCTTGCTGTTAAATTTAATAACCTTTGGAAGATACATAGCATTTGCAGCACCATGAATAATATGTCCTTTTTCAAATGCTGCTCCTGTCTTGTGAGCCATTGAATGAACAATTCCAAGAAGTGCATTGGAGAAAGACATACCTGCGAGACACTGTGCATCATGCATTCTGTCTCTGCTCTCCATATCTTCATTGTATGATTTTACAAGGTCAGCCTGAATCATCTTAATAGCCCAGATTGAAAGTGGATCTGTATAATTACAGTTTGCTGTTGAAACATATGCCTCAATAGCATGTGTCATAGCATCCATACCTGTATGTGCAACAAGTTTAACCGGCATAGTCTCTGCAAGTTCAGGGTCTACGATAGCAACATCAGGTGTAATCTCAAAGTCAGCTATCGGATATTTTATACCTTTCTCGTAATCTGTTATTATAGAGAATGCTGTAACCTCTGTCGCAGTACCTGATGTAGAAGAAATTGCACAGAAATGAGCTTTCTGACGAAGTGTAGGAAGTCCGAATACCTTGCACATATCCTCAAATGTAATATCAGGATACTCATATTTAATCCACATAGCTTTTGCTGCATCTATCGGTGAACCACCGCCCATTGCAACAATCCAGTCTGGTTTAAACTTTGCCATAACCTCTGCACCACGCATAACTGTATCTACTGATGGATCTGGCTCAATACCCTCAAATAATTCAACCTCCATACCGGCTTCTTTAAGATAACCAATCGCTCTATCGAGGAAACCATTGCGTTTCATAGAACCGCCACCAACACAGATAATAGCTCTCTCTCCCTTAAAATTCTTAAGAGCCTCTAAAGAGCCCTTTCCGTGATACAAATCTCTTGGTAAAGTAAATCTTGCCATAATAATCTATTCCCCCTTATATATGTATATTTTTTATTTATTAAACAAATATCTTTCTGTAACACACTGATATTTTATCATTATATACTAACACCGTCAACTTATTTCCATCTTTTATTCGTATTAAATAAATAAATTTCATAATAAAATCACACTTTTTTACATATTTTTTCCAATTTCGCCATTTTACACCATATACTCTAATTATAACTTTTCAAGTTCAATACTGCTGTGTTTCTTGCCAGGCTAGTGTACTGTATCATTGATATTTGATATAATCAAATCCAGACTACACTTTTAAATATTTACAAAACAAGCGAGGTTTTTATGAAAAATTATAAACTTACCCTTCAATACGATGGAACTAAATACAGTGGCTGGCAAAAGCAGGGAAACACCGATAACACTATACAGGGACGTGTCGAAAATGTCCTTGTTCATATGTTAGCTGATGAAAGACACACAGATATAAAAAGTATAGATATGTCAGAGTACGAAATACATGGCTCAGGCAGAACAGATGCCGGTGTACACGCCTATGGACAGATTGCAAACTTTAAAGCCGATACTCAAAAAAGCTTATCTGATATACAGAATTATCTTAATACTTATCTTCCCCTTGATATAAGAGTAACCCAGATATCTGAGGCAGCACCGAGATTTCACTCAAGATTAAATGCATGTGAAAAACATTACAGATACACCATAGATAACAAAGAAGTCTCTGATGTTTTTATGCGAAAATATATGACAAGACTTAAAGCTGACTATGATATAAATGCAATGAAAAAAGCAGCTGAATTACTTACAGGCACACATGATTTTAAAAGTTTCTGTGACAATAAGCGCATGAAAAAATCAACTGTGCGTACAATAAATAAAATAGATATAAAAGATACAGACGGAATAATCACATTCGACTTTTACGGAGACGGATTTCTTTACCATATGGTAAGAATACTTACAGGAACCCTTATAGAAATAGGTACAGGTAAAAGAAAACCTGATGATATCCCTGAGATAATAAAAAGCAAGTCTCGGGCAGACGCAGGTTTTACTGCCCCGCCACAAGGACTTGCACTTGTTGAAGTCAGATATTAATCTCATCAAGAATGGCTGCAGCAACTTCTTCTTTTGTCATTATAGGAAGTTCCTTGCAGTCATCTTTAGTTATAAGCGTGACAACATTGGTATCAACTCCAAAGCCTGCGCCCTCCACCTTAAGATTATTTGCAACTATCATGTCTACATTCTTTTTCTCAAGCTTACGTTTAGAGTTCTCAAGCATATTTTCAGTTTCCATCGAAAATCCACATAAGAACTGGTCTGCTCTTCTGTTTTCTCCAAGATATTTAAGGATATCTTTTGTGCGCTTAAGAGGGATGGACATATCCCCATCCTTCTTTTTCATCTTATTATCAGCTACCGAAACCGGTGTATAGTCGGCAACCGCTGCTGCCTTTATAACTATATCCGTCTTTTCAAAATTTTCAACGACTGCATTATACATATCCTCTGCACTTTTTATATTTATTACATTTACAAAACGTGGAGGCTCAATATCTACAGGACCTGTCACAAGAGTCACCTCTGCACCTCTCTGCATGGCAACCTTTGCAATAGCATAACCCATCTTGCCGGTAGAATGATTGCTTATAAAACGTACAGGGTCGATAGACTCAACTGTCGGACCTGCCGTGACGAGAATCTTTTTCCCCTCAAAATCTTTTTCAAATCTAACTTCCCTTAAAATATAATCTAAGAGAACTTCTTCCGAAGGCATCTTTCCTGCACCAACATCCTTGCATGCAAGCAGTCCTACATCAGGCTCTATGACTTCAATTCCAAATCTCTTAAGTTTCTCTATGTTATCCTGCACGATAGGATTTTCATACATATTTGTATTCATCGCAGGTGACACTATCTTTTTACATCTGCATGCAAGTATAGTTGTTGTAAGCATATCATCCGCTATACCATTGGCCATCTTTCCTATCACATTGGCTGAAGCAGGTGCAACCAGAACCACATCCGCCTTTTTGGCAAGCGCCACATGTTCAACACTATACTGAAAATTTCTGTCAAAAGTATCAATAAGACACTTATTGCCTGTAAGTGTTTCAAATGTTATAGGATTGATAAAATTTGTTGCATTCTGTGTCATTATAACCTGTATATCTGCGTGAAGTTTTGAAAGCATGCTGGCAAGATTAGCTATTTTATATGCAGCAATACTCCCTGTCACTCCAAGTACAATTGTTTTGCCTTTTAACATAACTATAACCTTTCGTTTACTTTACCATGTGCTGTGAGAGCTGTCCATGTTTCTCATATCTTGAAACATTGCATATCTTATTGTCATCATCTACAAATACTACATATGGTTTATGTTCTTTTGCCTCAGAAGGCTCCATCTGGCAATAACACATAATTATAACATGGTCTCCAACCTGAACCTGTCTCGCTGCTGCACCGTTAAGACATATCATTCCACTTCCCGGCTCTCCTGCAATAGTATATGTCTCAAATCTGTTTCCATTTTCAACATCTACTATCTGAACAAGTTCATACTCATATATTCCTGCTGCTTCCATAAGCTCCGGGTCTACAGTTATACTTCCAACATAATCAAGCTCTGCCTGTTTAACTACTGCACGATGAATTTTTCCTTTTAACATTGTAACTGTCATATCTAGCCTCCAAATTTATTCCATTACTCTACTATAAAATTGTCAATAAGCCTTGTCTTTCCAATATATACCGCAATAGCTGCAAGTATTGGTCCGTCTATCTTCTCTACTGTCTCAAGAGTATTCCAGTCAACTACCTCTACATAGTCAATCTTTGCAAGTGGCTCTGTATTTATCTTGTCAGTGATAACTCTGCGTACTGCATCTGCATCTTTCTCACCAGATTCAACAAGTTTCCTGCCCTCTGTAAGCGCCTTGTTAAGAATAAGTGCTGCCTTGCGCTCTTCCTCATTAAGATAAGTATTTCTTGAACTCTTTGCAAGACCATCTTCCTCTCTTATGATAGGACATCCAACTATCTCGATGCCAAAGTTAAGGTCACTTACCATATGGCGTATAACAGCGAGCTGTTGTGCATCCTTCTGGCCAAAATAAGCTCTGTCAGGAACTACTATATTAAATAATTTTGAAACTACAGTACATACACCACGGAAATGTATTGGTCTTGTCTTTCCACAAAGACCGCCTGTAAGTGTATTCATATCAACAAACGACGAAAAATCTTCATGATACATCTCCGATGGTTCCGGATGGAATATAAGTGAGGCTCCTGCCTCTTCACAGAGAGCTGCATCTCTGTCCATATCACGCGGATAACTCTCTAAATCCTCTGTAGGCCCAAACTGCATAGGATTTACAAATACACTTACAACAACTCTGTCATTCTCTGCCACAGCTCTTGTTATAAGACTTTTATGTCCCTCATGCAAATATCCCATTGTTGGAACAAGACCTACTGAAAGTCCCTGTCTTCTCCATTCCTTTACCTGCTCTCTTACCTCACTGATTTTTCCTGTAATTTCCATTTTTCTAGCCTCCATATTTATCTGAATTAATATAATTTATCAAGAACGTCGTCATCTATTTTAAATGTATGCTCAGGTGCCGGATAACTGCCCTCAGACACCTCTTTGATATAATCTGCAAAGGCTGTTTTCATCATAGTTCCAACATCGGCAAATTTCTTTGCAAATTTAGGAATATAATCTGAAAACATTCCGAGCATGTCCTGATATACAAGAATCTGTCCATCACACTCGTTTCCTGCACCAATACCGATAGTAGGAATAGAAAGCTTCTTTGTTATTATAGCTGCAAGCTTTGCCGGTATACATTCAAGTACAACTGCAAATGCTCCAGCTTCCTGAACTGCAAGGGCATCAGCTATAAGTTGTTTTGCCGCTTCCTCGCTCTTTCCCTGAACTCGGTTTCCACCAAAAGCATTTATGGACTGTGGTGTAAGTCCAAGATGTGCCATAACCGGAATACCTGCATCTGTTATAGCCTTTATCTGCTCACATACCGATGCGCCTCCCTCAAGCTTAACTGCATTTGCACGCCCTTCCTTCATAAGTCTTCCAGCATTTACAAGTGCATCATATACGCTTGTCTGGTATGACATAAACGGCATATCCACAACAACCATTGTATTAGTTGTTCCTCTTGCAACTGCAGCACCATGATGAATCATATCTTCCATTGTTACAGATATTGTATCCTCATATCCAAGCATTGTATTTCCAAGTGAATCTCCGACAAGTATGGCATTTATACCTGCTTCATCCATAAGCTTTGCTGTTGAATAATCATAAGCTGTAAGCATTGTAAGCTTCTCGCCTTTTTCTTTTGCCATCTGAAATGTTCTAACTGTGTTCTTCATGTTTATATTCCCTCCATAACCCTGCACATCTCGGTATAATCTACAGATGTATTTTTTTCTTCTGCGATAGAAATTAAAATCTTACCAAGACTGGCATATATATCATCATATTTTGTTCCTTTAAGCACTTCCCTGTGTTTCCTTACAGTACCTGTATCATTTCTCTCAACAGGACCAGTAAGGGAAGCCTTTGTTCCTTTTTCGACCGCGGCATTTACATTTCCAACCGCAAGTGGCGAAAGAAGTGTCCATGCATCTTCTTCGTTAAATCCACATTCCTGCAAAAGACTTACAGAAGCCTCAAGAAGTCCTATCATACAGTTGCTTGCCATAGCTGCCGCCGCATGATACTGCACCTTTTTGTCTGTATCAAGCTTAAATATCCTGTGTCCGCATTTTTCCCTAAAAATACCATAGATAACCTTTAAGGCAGGCTCACATCCCTCTACCGAAAGACAGGCAGTATTGAATTTTTCATATGATGAAAATTTGCTGCTGAACGCATACATAGGATGAACCGAACAGCCATATGCTCCGGTCTGTTCAATTCCAGAAAATATATCAGATGACAATGAACCACTGAAATGACAAATAATCTTTTTAGATATATCAAATTTTCTAATTTCTTCCCACACACATTTTATACTTCCATCAGGTGTGGTAATAAAAATAATCTCACTATTTTGTACCAAATCTTCAATATCAGAAAAAGTTTCACTCTGAATAAAAGTCGCTGCCATGTCAGCGCTCTCTCTAGTCCTGCTATAAAAACCAGCTATGTCAACCCCATGCTCAGAAAGATATTTTCCAAGTGTACAGCCAACCCTGCCGGCACCAATAAATCCAATTGTCATATAAATCACCTCCTATATACAATATAAAAAGTGATTACTATCATCTGATGCAGTTCCGTTTCCGAATACCACTCAGCAATCAATTTTTTGATATTATCACAAAATGCCCTATTTGTAAAGAAGGGAGATTTTTGGTCACACGGTAAACGCAAACTTTCTCCTTCACCGGATACAAAGATTACATCTGAACCATCACTGATACCTTTACATACGTTAACACCTTTAGCAACTGTAACAACTAAGCCTTCGGCAAGTGCATCTCCTAAAGCTTCACCTAATCCAGTTATAAAACTTCATTCCGTTACACACAATACATCCCTCAATATGTATGATGATGGTAATAAAACAAACTTTGATGATATAGCTGGTGATAATGTCTATTCAGTCAAGGCTGTTGTAAACTCAGCTTCTCCTGCTGATTTAAAATTTTATGCAATAATTTTTGATTCAAACGGAACTGAATTAGGAAGAAGTAATGAGATCCAGATAAATGCATATAAACCTTTAGATACTCAGGCTGTAACAACCCAGGCTAATGCTGTATCTGCTAATTTAGGCTCAATCCTTAACCAGACCAATGAAGAAAAACTCCAAAACTATGATGCTACTGTAAACTCTTTAAAGGAGGAGCTTAACAAATTAGAACAAAATGATACTATATCTGATTATTCCATTGATGGCAATAATATCACCATAAACCTTAAGAGTGGTGTAACAATGGTTGACCAGATAATTGATACAGAAAAGACTGATGCGGGAGACAAAGAAAATGAAGGTGGCGGTGCAGCAGGTGCTCTTGAGAATTATGATTTTAACGCAAATCTTGATAATGACAGTGTAAGCCTTGAAGCATTAAAATCATGGGGCAATTATAAGGTAATAATCTGGCATGGACACGGTGGAAATTCTTCGCAGATAGGCTCTTATCTCCTTACCGGAGAAAAAGCAACCAATCAGTCTATTTTGAGTAACAGTTCTGATTTACAAAGTCTTAATCTTGTTATGACTATGGATCAGAAATACTGTGTAACCCCAGGTTTCTTCAAGAAATACTATACAGATAACTCTCTTGAGGATTCAATTATATATCTTGCCGCATGTGAAAGTGGAAAAGATACACGACTCGCAGATTCATTATTAGATGCAGAAGCAGATACAGTAATTGCAAATACAGAGAGTATCTACACCGTATATAACTGTACAATGGAAGAAAGTTTCTTTACATATCTTTCAACAGGTTTAACTGCAAAAGAAGCTCTTATAAATGCAAAAAAAGATAATGGAGAATACGACCGCAGTCAGTTACAGGCTATGTATCCTGGATACTATTCCGGAACTCCTGCCAAACCATACATATTAGGTGATGAAAATTATAAACTTGACTTAAGCAAAAAAACATGTGCAAACCTTTCTTTTGAATATGACTTTGACCAGTGGATTACTTCAGGTGATACAAGAGTCCTCACTGCTCTTCAAGATGTAAAACCAACAGAAGGGAACAAAATGGCTGTTGTAGGTACAGGACTTGGTGATATGCTCTCAAAAGACAACTATATAAAAACGAACCTGACTATTCCTGAAGGTTGTAAAACACTTAAACTTGATTACGACTTTATCTCAGAAGAATTACCTGAATATAAAGATTCTAAATATAACGATCATTTGCAGATATGGTTAAAGGGAAATTCATCTGATGAACCGATTATGATTGTTGAAGAAACCGTAAACGAATCAGAATGGACTCCTCTTGGTGGAAATTACTTTGCAGATGGTGATGAAACCACATATCATACAGGACAAAAAACTGCTTCTTATGATATAAGTGGTCTTGGAAACGAGATTACATTAACCATACTTGTATGGGACGAAGGCGACAGTATATATGACTCTGCCGTAGCCATCGATAATATTCGTTTAAATTAAGTATATATACCCATTAAAACCACAAAAAAATGTAACCCCGTATTCTATAAGCTTCTGCATATTATTGATAAGAATCTCTTTCTGCCCCAGAGAAGCAGTCTCTGTAACTTCAAGATTAATAAGCGAAAGATTTACCCCGTATTTTTCCATAATACCTATGTATTTATCTGCAAAATCAGGAGATTCACACTGTTTTACTGAGAGATTTATCTCAATATACTCTATCCCATACTGCGCAATATTTTTTTCTACAATAAACTGACATGTCTTTTCAAATACTCTTTCACCTATTTTTTCAATGTTTCCTGAATGAGTTCCTATAGATTTCTGCCTTAAACAAAAATATGTGATAAAAACCAGTATAGCAAACCCACAACATTGTATTTTTATGTCCATTACAATATCCTCCGTTCTCAATATAATTCTACCAATTCTGTTAAAATATTACAATTATATTTTAAACTTTTATAAATAATTTTCTCGCTTTTTATCAGTATTTATTTTATAATATACATATAAGTATTCAGAAAAAATATACTTTGACAACAATCAGCTTGTTTACAGTTGTTCTTTGGCTTTGGATTCTGAATAGCTTACATATATATTACTTTACAGCAGAAAGGGTGGTTTTATGAAGTGTACTAGAATTTCTTTAGATTGCGAAGTTGAACAATATAAAGTTAATAACAACATGGAAGATGGTTTTGAATTATTTTCTGATGTAATAATACATGGATGGATAAATCCGGCAGGACTTATCAGAATTGAAAGGGATGACGGTACGGTTGTATGCCCTTATATTTCCCACAGAAGAGGGAAAACCTTCTTAAAAAATGGAGATTATATAATTACTGATTCGGACGGGACAAAACATGTATGCGGTGAAGATAAAATCTGGAATCGTTATAAAAAAAATTAACCTCTGTAAAAAACAATCAAAAAACGTGCTATGATAATTTATATATCATAGCACGTCTTTTTATTTATCTGAATACCAATTAATATTTACTGTATCCATTATCTTCAAGTGAGATAATTTTCTCATTTTCATCATATCTGTCTGACACATCAAAATCAGAAGCATCAGGAATCCTTCTTGATATAACAGGGGTTACAGGAGTCTGCTGTTCATTTCTAAACACTGGTGGTTTTGAAGTATTTATAGTAACATTTCCACGGCTGTCATACTCTCTCTCCACAAAATTACTGTTTAATTCACCATTTATTTTAAGTTTGTAAGAAGAAATAAGTCTTTCAAGATTCTGAGCCTGATTTGAAAGTTCCTCACTTGCTGCCGCACACTGCTCGCTTGTAGCCGAATTATTCTGCACTACTGTTGAAACCTGAGCTATTGCCTGATCAACCTGCGCAAGAGCTGTTGCCTGATCGTTTGAAGCTTCTGCAATAGATTCTATAAGTTCAACTATCTCATCCACCGCATCGACTATCTCATTAAGCTTACCTGCTGTCTGAGCTGCAATTTCAGAACCATTTCTTGTCTTCTCTATAGAATCTTCTATCATCTCTGCAGTTTCACTTGCCGCCGCTGCACTCTTTGCTGCAAGATTTCTTACCTCTTCTGCAACAACTGCAAATCCTTTACCATGTTCACCTGCTCTTGCAGCCTCAACCGCTGCATTGAGTGCAAGGATATTTGTCTGGAATGCAATATCATCAATAGTCTTAATAATTCTTGAAATATTCTCAGATGATTCTGTAATATCCTCCATTGCCTGAAGCATATGGTTCATATCTGAATTACCTTCCTGAGCATTTTCCTTTGTCTTTCTTACAAGCTCAGCAGCTTTATATGCATCATCTGCATTTTCCTTTGTACGCTCAGTAATATCATCAATTGAAGCTGTAACCTGCTGAACTGCACTCGCCTGCTCTGTTGAACCTTGTGCAAGTGTCTGACTTGCAATTGCAACCTGTTTGGAACCTGTGTCAACCTGTAATGAAGACTGTTTTATTTCACTGAGATTGATATTATTAGAATCTATCATCTTCTTAAATGCAATCGCAAGCTTATCCTTGTCAGATTTAGGCACAACAACTGCTGTTAAGTCGCCGCCGGCAACCTGGTTTGCAACACCTGTCTCCCAGTCAAGTCTGCCTTTAATCTTTTCAAATATATCAATAAGCATCGAAAACTCATCTTGTGATTTACGATATGGTCTCTCAAAATCAGTATCACCATGAGAAAGCTTTTTGCCACACTCTACAAGAGCATTTATAGGTCTCTGTATAGATTTTGCTATCTGTATACTTACAAGTAATGTAATAATTGCCAAAACTATAGCAATTGCAATAATCTCAATACTAAGCCTCTTCTGATATTCTGCAAGAAGCTCTCTTCCGTTTTCAGTATACTCATCAAACATATTCATAAATGACTGAACAGCTTCTGTAGTAATATTAACCTGAGGTAACATTGTACCCTCATATAAAGCTTTTGCCTCATCAAATTTAGAATCATTCACAAGTGAAACAATCTGATCATAATATGAAGTTTCCTCCTGTATAAGTTTCTTCATCTCTTTATAATCACTTATAAGATCCGCATCACTAAGCCCCGATTCAAGACTCTCAAAATACTCTTCATACTTTGTCTGAGCTGAAGATACTTCCTGCAAATCCTCACTCATAGAAGAATTCTTTCCCAGTCCATATACAAGTCTTCCAACACTTGCATCAACCCCAAGATGCTCAGAGTTAAGCATACCTAATGAAGCATTTTTTGAAACACACCCATCAAATAATTTGCCATATCCATCTGAAACCTGTTTCATTACAAACATAGTTGTAATAGAACTTATTATCAACAATATGGATAATGTAGCAAAACATATATATATCTTTTTACCTACAGTTAATTTCTTCTTTTCTTCCATACTATGCAAATCCTCCCAACAACATTATTTTACAAACCACATTATGTAAATTACTGCTCAACTTCAATCTCAACTTCTTCTTCGTTTTCATCAGAATCATTTATGAGCTTATTCGGATCTAGCAACAATTTTACATTTCCATCTATTCTTCCAATGCCGAAAACATATTTTCTCGACTGCAGTTCAAGTTTGCTTACACTAGGTGGAGGTGTTACCTCTGATTCTGCAAATGAGACAACTCCCTCAATTCCATCTACTATAAGACCAATGATTGTAGAGGCAACCTCTATAACTATTACACAGGTTCTGTCATTGTACTCAAGAGGTTCCTTTCCAAATCGAATACGAACATCTATAACCGGTATAATTTTACCTCTTAAATTTATAAGACCAATAATATAATCTTCTGATTCCGGAATAGCAGTTATCTGCTGTAAGCCAATTATTTCATTTACATATTTTATAGATACTCCATATACTTCATTATCACATGTAAATGTCATGAACTGTTCTTTATCAACTTCCTCAATATTATCAAATGATATCATGCCGCTTATATCTGACATAGTTTACCTCCTCATTAGACCATAACCAGACCGCCAGTGTCCAGAATAAGACTTATACTTCCATCTCCGAGCTGTGTACAGCCTGATATTCCCTTTACCTGTTTGATATATGAAGGTATAGGCTTTACTACTATCTCCTGCTCGCCTACAAGTTTATCTGCAAACACCGCAAGTTTTCTATCCTCATGATTAAGAACTACTACTATACCATCTTCAATATCATCAACAGCATCTTTAAGATGATAGAATTTATTAAGTCTTATAAGCGGATAACAGTCATCTCTTATCATTACATACTCTTCACCATCAGGTTCAACAATAAGTTTCTCTTTATCAATTCTGATAAATTCAGAAACTGTATTTGTAGGAGTTACAAAATTTGTACCTCCCACTGAGAAAATTATTCCATCAATAATGGCAAGTGTAAGAGGAATCTTCATCGTCATGGTTGAACCACGTCCCTCTGTACTCTCTATGTCAAGCACACCGCCTACACCCTGAATATTCTTTACTACCACGTCCATTCCCACGCCTCGTCCTGAATACTCAGTAACCTGTTTCTTTGTAGAAAATCCCGGTAAAGTAATGAAATTGTATATCTCTTTGTCGGTAAAATCTTTTTCTGAACGATTACCAAGAAGTCCGTTTGACTTAGCCTTCTCAAGAATCTCTTCTTTGTTAAGACCTTTTCCGTTATCAGATACAGATATCCATACCTGACCGCCTTCATTTTTAGCTTCAAGCACTATCTTGCCTTTTTCAATCTTTCCAATCTGTGCTCTCTTTTCGTTACTCTCAATACCGTGGTCAACTGAGTTTCTGATAAGATGCATAAGAGGGTCTGATATATGCTCAATAATATTCTTATCTACCTCTGTATCCTCTCCTATTACCTCAAGCTCAATATCTTTTCCAAGTTTCTTTGAGGTATCATAAACTATACGGTTCATCTTCTGGAAAGTATTTTTAAGAGGCATCATTCTCATAGCCATAATGGCATCCTGAAGCTCTGATGTAATCTTTGAAAGCTGTGCCGCTGATTTTTGGAAGTTTGTAAGGTCAAGTCCCGGAACTTTTAAATCCGGATTCTGAAGTACAACTGCCTCAGCAATTACAAGTTCTCCGATAAGGTCCATAAGCAAATCCATCTTCTTTATATTTACACTTATAAAGCTCTGAGCCTCGCCCTTTTTGGCGGCCGGACGTTTGGCTGCTCTTGCCAGAGCCGGCTTCTTCTCTTCAGTTTCGCCTTCTGATTTTTCCTCGCTCCTCTTCTCTTCCTCAGAATCAAGCACAATATTCTGTGGCTTCTGGCTTTCAACCCTGATTGTAGGCTGTTCTATAGGTGCCATAAGCACTTCACCTGCACTCGACGAAGGAGTCTCTGCCTCAACACAAAACTCAAGAAAATCATCACTTGTACATTCATTTATCTCAACATTCTCAATACCTGCACTTGAATTTATAAGCTCCATTATACGCTGTGCATCTTCTGTTGTCTGAAGTGCAATCTTAAAACCAAACTCAAGAACAACATTTGCACTATCAGGATTTGAGATAATATCTGACGGCGAAAACATAATATCCTCTGCGATACCCTTAAGTGAGTTCACAGCCATATAAGCTCTTATATTTGCCATCTCTGTATCTTTCAGATATGTGATATATATATTATAAAATTTACTGGCATCAGATGCCACAGGCGCAATATAAAATCTAGGCTTTTCCTGAAGAGGACGCTCCTCAACAGGCGCTGCCGGCTGTGTGGCACTGCCGGTTTTTTTCTGGATTTTCTTCAAAAATACATCTAATGTACTTATAAGTTCACTTGAATCTCCATCAGATTCCAGACCATCCTTAATCTTTTCAAGCTCACTTGTTATAAAATCAGACACCTCAAGCACATCATCAACAAGCTCTGCATGTGGTACACTTTCAGGATGATTCTCTCTTATGAAATAAAATACATCTTCAAGTTTATGAGATAGTGTAGCAATGTTCTGATACATCATAACAGCAGATGCACCTTTAATAGTATGCATTATACGGAAAATTTCATTGACATTATCTTCATCAAACTCTCCAACATCCTTGCTGTCCAGACATATATTTTCAAGATTTTCAAGGCCCTGTTCTGTCTCAAATATAAACATGTCCAGCATGCCTTCTGTAATCATATCGTCTGCCATAGCTTCCTCCTTAAAAAATTACTTTTTATGTACCATTATGGTATCAGCTCAAGTTTACGAAGTACGCTCTCAAACTTAACCTGATCAATAGGTTTTCCTGCATATGCAACACAGCCAAGATCAAATGCCTTATTTACATTTGCTCCCTCATTGAGTGCTGTTGTCATAATAATCTTTGCCTTGCTCTCCTCTGGCATATTTCTCTCCTGCTCTATATCACGTATAGCCTTAAGTGCCTGATAGCCGTCAAGTACCGGCATCATTATATCAAGACATACAAGATCATATGGTGTGTCTGCATCGAGAGCCATAAGATATGCATCTACTGCCTCCATACCATCAACTGTAACATCACATTCCCCAAATTTTGATAAAAATTTAAGCATAAACTTCCTGCTCGCAAAATCATCCTCTGCTATAAGTATTCTCATAATAACTCCTCCTTTTTATATCATGGCATTGAATTAAGTATATTATATACCTTTGAAGCAACATTTTCCAGTGAGACCTGATATTCTACTGCTCCAATATCATATGCAACCTTTGGCATACCATATACAACACAGCTCTGCTCTGCTTCTCCTATGGTATGGGCTCCTGCTTTCCTCATTTTCAAAAGCCCTTTAGCTCCATCTCCGCCCATGCCTGTAAGTATTACCCCAACTGCATCACTTGCAGCTGAAGATGCCACAGACTGGAACAAAACGTCCACCGACGGACAATGACCGCTTACCTTTTCCCCTTCTTTACATTCAACACGGTAAATTCCACCCTGTTTTACAAGCCTCATATGTTTATCTCCTGGTGCTATAAGTACTTTCCCTCTCTCCACCAAATCTCCATTTTCGGCTTCTTTTACTGTAACGCGACACTGATTATTTAATCGCTCCGCATACATTTTAGTAAAGCCCGGCGGCATATGCTGTACAATAACTGTACCCGGTATATCTATGTTAAAATTTTTAACAACATTGTAAATAGCTTCCGTTCCTCCTGTTGAGGCTCCGATAGCAACAATTTTATTCTTATAAGTTCTTCCTGTCGAATTAACAGAGTGGCCTGCTGATAACTTATACTTTCCAACCTTAACAGTTGACGCAATCTTTATCTTTGATACCAGCTCATCTTCAATCCACTTTTTCATTTCGTCAACGCTTGCACCCTGCGGTTTATCGACAAAATCAACAGCTCCATTTTCCATCGCATCAAATACAGCTGAGTTCAGTGAACTTATCATAACTGTTGGAATAGGATGCTGTGGCATAAGCTTTTTCAAAAATTCTATACCATTCATCCTTGGCATTTCCACATCAAGCGTCATAACATCAGGCTCAAACATAAGTATCATATCCCTTGCCTGATATGGGTCTGCTGCCGTGGCTACCACCTGTATATCTGCAGACATGTCAAGAGTCTGTGATAACAGTTTTCTGAAAAACACCGAATCATCAACCACTAATACTTTTATAGGTCTCATACCTCCACCCCCTATCTCATCTTGCGATAAATTGACGGCTGCACATACTGAAAAGGTGTAGCTGATTTATCTATACTCTCAGTCGTTCCAACGAAAAGATATCCCCCATATTCCATATGGTCATATATTCTTTTTAAAAGCTCGTTTTTTGTTTTTTCATTAAAATATATCATTACATTTCTGAGAAAAACAAGATGAAATAATCCTTTAAATTTTATATCATCCATAAGATTAAACTGCCTGAAAGAAACTTCTTTACGCAGTTCCTTTTTTATCTGAAACTCCTCAGGCGTAATCTTATCAAAATGCATTCTTTTCCATCTGTCGGGAAGCGTTGCTATCTGTTCTGCCAGATATCTTCCCTCAATCGCTTTCTGCAAAACCCTTGTGGATATATCTGTCGCAAGGACCTGTGTATCCCATCCCTTTTCAAGACCAAAATAGTCTTTTAATACCATGGCTATGGTATATGGCTCTTCTCCTGTAGATGCTGCGGCTGACCATATTCTCACATCTTTACTTGATGCTGCCTGTTTTTTTATCCACGGAAGCACAGTGCTCTGCATATATTCAAAATGTATAAACTCCCTCATAAAGAATGTATGATTCGTAGTAAGTACATTTATCATATTAACAGCTTCTTTTCCATTTGGAGACTGTTCAATTTTTGCTATATATTCACTATAACTCTGATATCCATTTCTCAGCAGATAATTTTCCAGTCTTCCTGAAATAAGTACTCTCTTCTGAGAAAGATCAATACCATATCTGCCATGCACATATGATACTATCCAGTTAAACTCCCTGTCTGTAAGCTGCATTCCTTCTCCCCCCTGTACCTTCTGTCTTTACCCCTCTCTACATAGCGACAAGTACATAATCTGTTCTGCCATCATCTTCAATAGTCATAACTGCATATGTAGGTCTGTGTCCCTCCTGTCTCGGTCTTGAGATACTTCCCGGATTTATGACAGCCACATCTGAATACGGTTCTATAAGCGGCTCATGTATATGACCAAACATAACGACATCTGCACCATTTTCCCTTGCAATATCCTTCATGGTTTCAATACCCCATTTTCCACCATATATATGCCCATGTGTTATAAATACTTTATGATGCGCTATATCTATAAGCTTTGCTGCCGGAACCCCCAGCATGCCATCACAATTTCCTTTTACAAACTCTACCGGACATTTTACAAGACCTTTTATCACATCCGCATCACACTGCATATCCCCGAGATGTATCATAAGGTCAAGATAATCTCCCATGTTCTGGATGGCTTTTTTGAGATTTGTATTATCTCCATGTGAATCACTTACAATCAATACTTTCATTGACATTATTAAAGCACCTTTTCCTCTTTAAGTTTTTCATACATTGCAGTAAGTGCCCTGCCTCTGTGACTTATCTTATTTTTCTCCTCGGGAGGAAGTTCAGCAGTTGTGCAGCCTCTCTCCGGCAGGAAAAATATAGGATCATATCCAAATCCATTTTCACCTTTTTCCTCATATCCTATCTGGCCTTCTATGGTTCCTCTTGTAGTGATAACTTTTCCATCCGGAAATGCACAGGCTATAACGCATACAAACCTTGCACTTCTCTCTTCGCCTTTGGCCTGGGCAAGTTTATCTATAATATAATTATTCTTCACTGTATATGAAGTATCCTCCCCGAGAAAACGTGCTGAATACACCCCCGGAGCCTTGTCCATATAGTCAACCTCAAGACCTGAATCATCTGCAAGAACCATCTGACCTGTAATCTCTGCTATTGTCCTTGCCTTTATCACAGCATTCTCTTCAAATGTTGTGCCATCTTCAACTATCTCCACATCCTGAAGATTCTCATCTTTAAGAGAAACATATTCTATACCGTCACCCGCAAGAATCTGTCTTATCTCCTTCATCTTTCCTTCATTTCCAGTTGCAACTATAATCTTTCTCATAATAATCCTCATTTCTGAGCAACCTGTTGCCAAGCTATTTGTTTTTGCTCATAAACAAATAACCGTGTAAAAAATAAGCTATCAATATTATTTTTTCTGAACATCATATACCTCAAATATACCTTTATATATTCCTCTGGCCATCTGTCTCTGTCCACTGGATTTTTTCAAATAGCTAAAATCAGACCTGTTAGACAGATAACCAGTCTCTATAATAATCGCAGGTACATCTGAATGATGTAACAGATACAGCCCTTCTCTTTTTATAACTTTTCTTTTTTTCTGTTTCGTGACATCGCATATGTCATTAAGCATTATCTTGGCAAATCTTACATTGCTCATTTTATCGTTATTATTTTCTCTCACTGAAAAAAGTGTTTCAACTCCATTTGCAGAACTGCTGTCAGTCCAGTTACAATGAATGCTTATAAACATGTCCGCATTTAGTTTGTTGGCAAGCCGTACTCTGTCAGCTTTACTTATGTATCTGTCATCCAGTCTTGTGTAATAAACTTTTATATCCGTAGCATCAAGCATCCGTTTTAACTCTTCTACAATAAGAAGATTGTAATTTTTTTCTTTATAATTTTTATTTCTGGCTGTGGCACCTTCATCATACCCACCGTGTCCCGCATCAACTACAATAATCCTGTCATACAACTTTAACGGGTCAGCAAAGGATATATAATAGGCTTTCTCAGTCTCGTATAATACAGGCTCATAAAGTTTCTTAGTTGTCATCGATATATCGATTCCATATTTTCCTTTTGACGTTCTCGAAGATTTTATTTCAATTTTCTTAACAAAGTCATACCGGCTCTTCTTTGGATTTCCACAAAATTCCTTTTCTCCATTTACTCTTACCAGTCTATCGAGAGAAATCTTTTGCTTCGTATTGCCACGTATACTCAGTATCACTTTTGAATTTATATAATCATCGCTTATATATAATGTTGCCCCTGTAGTGACTAAAGATTTTGGTATACTTATATATTTTGAACTTCTGGCACTTATCGCACCTCCCGTAACTATCCTTGCTGACTGTAGCTCAGATTTGACTGCTGTCTTAAAATATGTATCCTGACTGTTAACCTGCGAAGTAACCTGATCTGCCTGTGCCTTCTGTTCCATATTCTTTAAAAAGCCGCCAGAATAAAGAAAACATATCACTATGGCACATATCATAAGTGATACACTCTGAACCACAAATCTACACCATTGTTTCTCTTCCATTTCCTAACTTAAACCTCATCTTAAAGTAAATATATCTTATTAAATTATACAATACATTCAAATTATATGCAACTTCGACACGGGATGAATAAATCCCATTATGCTATTTTTCGTTTGCCTGTACAGTAACACATCTCTTTATTTCAAAATAAAACATTCTCTAGCAAATAAATTTCTTATCTGCTAAAGAATGTTTTATTTTATAACTGTTTATATTGTGAAAGTATATGATTATACATGGTTCTTACGGCAGGTGCCATAAATTCCGGATTGAGTGTCGCTATACCTATTATCCTGTATGCATCCGGCTGTATCTGATAACAGTCTACCTCGTAAGGTATGTCTTTCATAACAAGCTCCGGCATAAGACATATTCCAAATCCGTTTGCTACCATTGCAATCGTTGATAAATCGTCAACAACATGATAATTCGACTGTACATTAAGCGAATTTTCTTTAAGGAAATTCTGAATATCTGCGTCTGTACATTCTCTCTGGGTAACAAACTGATGATTTCTAAGCTCCTCTATCGTCATATACTCTTTAGGTTCGCATTTTTTAGTACCCTTTGGCACTACACACAGAAGTCTGTCCTTATACAAAGGCTCAATAAAAATATCTCCTGCACTTGATACTGACAAAAATCCAAGGTCTACAACACCATTTTTTATCCAGTATACAACATCATCATATGTACCTTGAAATAACTCAATCGTAATATCAGGATACTGTGTTTTAAAAGAGTTCATTATATGTGGCATCCAGTTTGTGCATACACTTGAAAAACATCCAACCTTAACCTTTCCTCTTTTTAAACCATTAAATTCAGCAACTGCCTGTAAAAGACTTTCATCACTGTTTAATACCGCATTTACATAAGGCAGTAAATGCTCTCCATAATTAGTCAGCGTAACTCCTGATTTACTTCTGTTAAGAAGAGAAAATCCAAGTTCACTCTCCATAGATGATATCGCATGGCTTATTGCAGACGGCGTAAGTCCCAGTATATCAGCTGCTTTTCTGAAACTGCCCTGTTCAGCAACTGTCTTTAGTACCTGATATGTAAGTAAAGTCATATTTATTAGTCCTTATCTAGCACATTTGTACTGTAAATCTTCCCATCTTCTGTCAACTTCTGCCTGGAACTGCTCAATAAGATGCTCATTACCCTTCTTGAAGAGATGTTTAAATCTTCCCTGTACTCTTAAGAAGTCCTCAATTGGAAGTTTTTTCTTTGGCTCATAAGAAAGAATCCACTTGCCATGGTCAACCTCAAA
>JAFPDA010000105.1 GCA_017425575.1 Lachnospiraceae bacterium
ATAATAGAATCTTACAGAGTGTGTGGAAAGTTTGTGCTGGTAAAAATGTATGAGCAGTCAGAGACAAATGCACATGGATTGTTATATATAATAGATGTGGAACAAAAAGAAAAGAAACGTCTTGCAAAATGGCAGCTTGCGGAGTAAAAAACAGTGAAATGGAAATGTCAAGAAAAATGCTTGACAAGTGTAAAAGCGTGTATTATACTATCACTTGTGCTTAGATAGAAGTTATGTCAGAATCATAAGGAGGTTGTTATGGCATTCGATAGTTTGACAGAAAAATTGCAAAATGTTTTTAAGAACCTTCGCGGTAAGGGTCGTCTTACAGAGGAAGATGTTAAAGCAGCTTTAAAAGAAGTAAAGATGGCTTTGCTTGAAGCTGATGTAAATTTCAAGGTTGTAAAGAATTTTGTAAAGACAGTACAGGAGAGAGCAGTAGGACAGGATGTTATGAACAGTCTTACACCCGGCCAGATGGTTGTGAAGCTTGTAAATGAAGAGCTTGTAAACCTTATGGGCAGTGAGACTACAGAGATTAAGCTCAAGGCTTCAACTGAGATATCTGTAATCCTTATGTGTGGTCTTCAGGGTGCCGGTAAAACAACAACAACAGCAAAGATTGCCGGAAAGCTTAAACAGAAAGGCAGAAAACCTTTGCTTGTAGCCTGCGACATATATCGTCCGGCAGCTATAGAGCAGTTACAGATAAACGGTGAGAAGCAGGGTGTTGAAGTTTTCTCAATGGGAACAAATCATAAGCCTGTTGATATTGCAAAAGCAGCCATAGAGCATGCAACAAAAAATAATTTTAATGTTGTTATCATCGATACAGCAGGTCGTCTTCATATTGATGAGGACATGATGACAGAGCTTATCGAGATTAAACAGAATATAAGCATTGATGACTCGATTCTTGTAGTTGATGCAATGACAGGTCAGGATGCTGTGAATGTTGCAACTACATTCAATGAGAAGATAGGCATTGACGGCGTTATCCTCACAAAGCTTGACGGCGATACAAGAGGTGGTGCAGCACTTTCAATTAAAGCTGTAACAGGATGTCCTATATTGTATGTAGGTATGGGTGAGAAATTATCTGACCTTGAGCAGTTTTATCCGGACAGAATGGCATCCCGCATTCTTGGAATGGGAGATGTGCTTACTCTTATAGAGAAGGCAGAAGCTGAGATAGACCAGGATAAAGCCAAGGAGATGGAACGAAAGTTTAGAAAAGCTGAGTTCGATTTCAATGATTTCTTAGACCAGATGGCACAGATGAAGAAGATGGGTGGTATACAGAGTATTTTAAGTATGCTTCCAGGAATGGGACTTCCTAGTGACTTAGAGATTGATGATGATATTTTTAAGGGAATAGAGTCAATAATATATTCTATGACACCAGAAGAGAGAGGAAATCCTGATCTTATAAATCCATCAAGAAAGAGAAGAATTGCAAAAGGTGCTGGAGTGGATATATCAGAAGTAAATAAGCTGATGAAACAGTATGAGCAGTCAAAGAAAATGATGAAACAGATGTCTGGAATGATGGGTAAAGGAAAGAAGAAAGGCAGATTTGGAATGCCTAAATTACCTTTCGGTTTATAATGTTTTTCAAGTTCTAAAAAGAATTTGACATATATATTAAATCTTTATAAAGTAATTACAGAGTATTTTAAGGAGGAAAAAAGACAATGGCAGTAAAGATTAGATTAAGAAGAATGGGTAAGAAGAGAGCACCTTTTTATAGAGTAGTAGTAGCTGATTCTAGATCTCCTAGAGATGGTAGATTCATCGAAGAGATTGGAACATACGATCCAAATCAGAACCCTAGTGTATTCAAATTTGATGAGGAGAATACAAAGAAATGGCTTGCAAATGGTGCTAAACCAACTGAGACAGTAGGAAAGCTTTTAAAGCAGGCTGGAATCATCGAGTAATTAAAAATTTTGCAGCAAAGCTGTATTGTGGGCTTTAAAAAGCCCACTTTTTGTATATATTTATGTGGTTTATATGGAGGAACGGGGATAATGAAGGAATTAATTGAAGTTATCGCACAGTCGCTTGTTGACCACCCGGAGGAGGTCACTGTAACAGAGACTGAAAATGATAATGAAATTGTTTTTATGCTCACTGTAGCAGCTGATGATATGGGAAAAGTTATTGGAAAGCAGGGAAGAATTGCAAAATCTATTCGTGCAATGGTAAAAGCAGCTGCTTCAAAGACTGATAAAAAAGTTGTTGTTGAGATAGGACAGTAATATCAATAGTAGTATATACGTCTGTGCCATTAGGGTATGGGCGTATATTTTTGTTACTTTAATTGTATAAAAAGTATGCTGTGAAGCATGAACTATAGAGTTTTAAGGTGAAAAATGAGGAGATAAAGATGACAGATTTATTCAGAGTTGGTGTTATTGCCAATACACATGGAATAAGGGGAGAGGTTAAGGTTTTCCCTACGACAGAAGATCCACAGAGATTTAAGAAGTTAAAAGAAGTTATACTTGATGCAAAAAATGAGCAGATTAAGCTTGAGGTTTCATCTGCACGTTTCTTTAAGAACCTTGTAATTGTCAAGTTCAAGGGAATTGACAATATCAATGATATAGAGAAATATAAGGGCTGTGACCTTTATGTTACAAGGGAAAATGCGATACCTCTTGAGGAGGGAGAGGCATATTTTGCTGACATAATAGGCTCTAAGGTTGTAACAGATGAGGGTGAGGACTTTGGCGAGCTGACCGACATTCTTGAGACAGGAGCAAATCTTGTTTTTGTAGTTATGCATGAGGGCAAAGAGGTATTGTTACCGGATATACCAGACTGCATACTTGATGTAGATACAGAAAAACAGATTGTTAAAGCACATATTATGAAAGGTTTACTGGACTAGAATGAAATTTCATGTAATGACTTTATTTCCTGAAATGATTGAAAATGCAATGCAGGAAAGTATAACAGGAAGAGCTATAAAGGCTGGACATATTGAACTTTCTGCTGTGAATATCAGGGATTTTGCAGAAAATAAACATAACAGGGTAGATGATTATCCATATGGCGGAGGGGCTGGTATGGTTATGCAGGCCGGACCGGTATACAGATGTTATAAAAATATTGAGGAAAGTATTAAAGATGGTAAAAATCCAAGAGTTATATATCTTACGCCTCAGGGAAAAACATTTAACCAGTCAATGGCAAAGGAATATGCCAAAGAAGAAAATCTGGTGTTCCTTTGTGGTCATTATGAAGGTATAGATGAGCGTGTGCTTGAAATGATAGTGACTGATTATGTATCAATAGGGGACTATGTGCTTACAGGCGGTGAGCTGCCGGCACTTGTTATGATGGATACGATATCGAGGCTTGTACCTGGTGTCTTAAATAATGATATATCAGCGGAGACAGAATCATTTTCAGATAATCTTTTAGAATATCCCCAGTATACAAGACCAGAGCACTGGATGGATAAGAGCGTCCCACCTGTACTTTTGTCGGGAAATCATAAAAAGCTTGCTGAATGGTACAGGGAGCAGTCTGTAATAAGGACAGCCCTCAGAAGACCAGACCTTCTTGAAAAGGCAGAACTTACAGATAAAGAGAGAGAGCTGGTTAAATCACTGCTTGCTGAAGAATGAAAGTGTTCAGCTAAATGGTGGCATCGTCGATTGATGACAACGCAGCAGATGGAAATTTAGACAAGTGAAACGGGTTGTTAATTGCCGTGAGTTATACTATGCTGAACAGACTTTATTTTTATTAGAATGAGGGGGATTTAATGAAGAGGATGAAATGTAAGTTTGTAAGTCTGGTTGTTATATTTTCAATGGTTTTGTCAGGCTGTAGTGGTGTTTTGTCTGATAAGAAAGCGCAGAATTGTACAATAACGGGTTTTGCATTTGACACGATATATACGATTACCCTGAATAAAGGAGGAAGTGAAGAACTTCTTAATTCGTGTGTGTCTAAGTGTACAGAGTATGAAAAGATATTTAGCAGCCGTTTAAAAGGAAGTGAGCTTTATAAAATTAACGAGATAGAGCAGGCTTATGATGAAGTTATAAAAGCTGATGAATATAAGGTTAATCTTATAAGCAGTACAGATATAAGTTATTCTAAGGAAAAACTGGAGAAGATACAGGATGCCATAGCAGAGAAAATATCTTCTGATAATACTTTAAAATATAAGCTTAATTCTGATGGAAGTATGGAGATAATAGTTTCAGAGGAGATGGCGGATATTCTGCAAAAGGGTATATATTATTCAAGACTGTCAAAAGGAGCATTTGATATAACTGTACAGCCGGTAAGTTCTCTCTGGAACTTTTCTGCTGAGAATCCGGAGATTCCTGATGCTAAAGAGATAACTGAAAAACTTGAGTATGTAAATTATGGAAATATATCTCTTGATGGAAGAACTGTTATATTTAAAGCAGCAGGTATGGGTGTAGAACTTGGTGGTATTGCCAAAGGATATATAGCTGACTGTCTTAAAAAATATCTCACAGATAATGGTGTAAAGAGTGGTACTATAAATCTTGGTGGAAATGTGTTGTGCATAGGGCAAAAGCCTGACAAGACACCATATAAGATAGGTATACAGAAACCGTTTGCAGATAGAAATGAGACGGTTGATTATGTAAATATAAATGGAAAATCGGTGGTTTCTTCCGGAATTTATGAGAGATATTTTGAAAGAGATGGAAAATTATACCACCATATTTTAGATTCAAAAACGGGATATCCATATGACAATGATGTTGTGGCAGTCACTATAATTTCGGATGATTCTGTAGATGGAGACGGACTTTCCACAACATGTCTGGCGCTTGGTATAGATAAGGGTATTGAACTTATAAATTCTATAAAAACAACTTATGCAGACTTTATATATAAAGATGGTAAGA
>JAFPDA010000106.1 GCA_017425575.1 Lachnospiraceae bacterium
TAGAGCAAGGAATAGAGCGTGGAATAGAGCGTGGGGCGTTAGAGAGTACAATTGCTCTTGTATGCAAAAAATTAAAGAAGAATAAATCGTTATCACAAATTGCAGATGAACTAGAGGAAGATGAAGCAAAGATAAAAATAATATATGATATAGCTGTGAATGAAAATTTAGAATGTAATACTGGTGCAATATATGATAAGGTTATGGAAAGTTATAACAAGTAAATACACAGTGGTCACTCTAACATTAACTTAGAAATGGATGTGTTGTATCAAAAAAATCTTGCCAATAAGCAAAAGGCAGTTTTTTTTTGATAGAGATGGCACTATTAACAAGTATGTTGTTTTTTTGAGAAAAGAGTTTGAACTTCTGTCAGGCGTTGCCGAGGCAATAAAGATGTTATCTTGATGCCATTTATTTTAGAGGATAGTGCACTGGCACGTTGATAATTAGCATAATACCTTGTCTGTTTTTCCATTGGACTTCGTTAACTTCAATCGACGATGCCACCGCATCGCCTCATTCAGTTGCCTTGCCAATGAAAAAATATTCGGCGGTATTATATCAAATATCAACGTGTCAGCACACTAGTCACAGTTACCAATAACAAATCCTGCAATATGTTTTACAGGTTGCAGGAGTATACTTTAAGGATAAATGAACACAAGTATGCAGAGAGTGTGGTCAAAGGAGAATGTTGTGAGATATTTAAAAGAGAATGTATTTACAGTGAATTCAGCTATTGTAGTGGGATTGTATGCAGTGGCACTATTTGTTTTGTCGATAGGTGCTTTTGGGATTCACAGGAATCGTAAAGAATTAGAGTATAGAGACAGGGTACACTGTATTGTAACTGAGGTATCTACAACGAGAAGCAGATTTGCCGGTTCCAGAAAACTTAGAACGCGTAAATATTATCAGGATTATACAATCAGTTTTACTTATAATGATAAGTTACATACGGTTACTTTTAATAATAACTGTACTTATTTTCGCAGTGATTTAGTAAAGAGAGGAGATAAATTGGTTGCTTATGTGAATAAAAATAATATTTCTGATGTGAAGACTTCAAATAATTTTAAATTAGATGATAGAATTTACAGATATTTAGCAGCAATACTCGGTGCTGTTGTATTGATACTTATAGTGGCACCTGATGATTTGGCAGGAAGATTATTTAGACGAAGTTAAGATATTTTCCTGGCACACATTTTTTGAAGGTGGTTTTGCATAAAAACATTAGGACAAGTCGGTACTTTTATGTGATTTGTGCAGAGCTTTCTGGAAGACTTCGGAAGATGATTTGTCTATATTAACTGACTTCAAATAACTGGCAAAATATATTGTATTAAAGTGTTGCTTTTTGCAGATTTGTTCTGTATATTGTACTTATCAGACAATCCAAGAAAGATGAGGTAAAAACATGAAAGATTTTGAACAGTGGAATGGTTTTGCGGGCAGATTGTGGAAAGAAGGAATCGATGTAAGAGATTTCATTCAGAATAACTATACACCATATGATGGTGATGAATCATTCCTTGAAGGTCCTACAGAGGCAACTGATAAGCTTTGGGGAAGACTTCAGGAACTTCAGAAGGAGGAGCGTGCAAAGGGTGGCGTTCTTGACATGGAGACAGAGGTTGTTTCATCTATAACATCTTATGGTCCGGGATATATTGACGAGTCATTAAAGGATATGGAGACTGTTGTAGGTTTACAGACAGATAAGCCGTTAAAACGTGCATTCATGCCTTATGGTGGTATAAAGATGGCTGAGCAGTCATGTACAATGTATGGATATCAGCCAAGTGAGAAGCTTCATGAGATTTTTACTAAGTATCATAAGACACATAATCAGGCAGTTTTTGATGTTTATACACCAGAGATGAAGAGAATGCGTCACAGTAAAATACTTACAGGTCTTCCTGACACATACGGACGTGGAAGAATCGTTGGTGATTACAGAAGAGTTGCTCTTTATGGTATTGATTATCTTATTGAGGAAAAAGAAAAGGATTTTGCAGGCAGTGAGAGACGTGCGATGAGAAGTAAAGATTACCGCATCCGTGAGGAGCTTGCAGAGCAGATAAGATGCCTCAAAGATATGAAAGTTATGGCAGAATCTTATGGATTTGATATTTCACAGCCGGCAAAGAATGCAAAAGAAGCTTTTCAGTGGTTATACTTTGGATATCTTGCTGCTATCAAGACACAGAATGGTGCAGCAATGAGTGTTGGACGTGTATCAACATTTCTTGATATATATATTGAAAGAGATCTTGCTAATGGAACTCTTACAGAGAAGGAAGCTCAGGAACTTGTAGATCATATGACAATGAAATTCCGTATGGTTAAGTTTGCAAGAATTGAGTCTTACAACCAGCTTTTTTCAGGAGATCCTGTATGGGCTACACTTGATGTTGCAGGTATCGGTATGGATGGTCGTCATCAGGTTACAAAGACGGATTATCGTTTCCTTCATACTCTTGAGAATATGGGACCTTCTCCAGAGCCAAACCTCACAGTTCTCTATTCATCACATTTACCAGAGGCATTTAAGAAATATTCTTCATACATTTCAATTAAGACAAGTTCTGTACAGTATGAGAATGATGATGTAATGCGTCCTGTATGGGGTGATGATTATGCCGTATGCTGTTGTGTTTCTGCTACAGAGACAGGTAAGGAGATTCAGTTCTTCGGTGCAAGAGCGAATCTCGCTAAATGTCTTCTTTATGCTATCAATGGTGGTGTTGATGAGAAGAATAAACTTCAGGTAGGACCTAAGTACAGACCTATCACATCAGAGTATCTTGACTATGATGAAGTTATGGAAAAATATGAAGAGATGATGACATGGCTTGCACAGACATATGTTGAAACTCTTAATATGATTCACTATATGCATGATAAATATTATTATGAGGCATCTCAGATGGCTCTTATTGATACAGATGTAAGAAGAACATTTGCTACTGGTATAGCAGGTTTCTCACATGTAGTTGATTCACTCTGTGCTATCAAATATGCCAAGGTTAAAGTTATACGTGATGAGGACGGTCTTGCAGTTGACTATGAGACAGAGGGAGATTTCCCTAAGTATGGAAATGATGACCCTCGTGCAGATGAGATTGCAGTATGGCTTTTACGTACATTTATGGCTAAGATTAGAAACTGCCATACTTACCGCGATTCAGAGCCAACTACATCAATTCTTACAATAACATCGAACGTAGTTTACGGAAAAGCAACAGGTTCACTTCCTGATGGAAGAAAAGCAGGAGAGCCATTATCTCCAGGAGCAAATCCATCATATGGTGCAGAGACAAATGGACTTCTCGCTTCGCTTAACTCAGTTGCAAAACTTCCTTATGAAGAAGCACTGGATGGTATTTCTAATACACAGACTATCAATCCGGATGCACTTGGACATGATGAGGCTGAGAGAGTTAAAAATCTTGTTCAGGTTCTTGATGGTTACTTTGACCAGGGTGCACACCATCTTAATGTAAATGTATTTGGCAAAGAGAAACTTATCGATGCTATGGAGCATCCTGAGAAGGAAGAGTATGCAAACTTTACAATTCGTGTATCAGGATATGCGGTTAAGTTTATTGACCTTACAAGAGAGCAGCAGCTTGATGTAATTTCAAGAACATGCCACGAAAGCTTATAATAAAAATAGTGTTTTATAGGAGTTAGAGGTGTTAAAGGACTGCGTAGCAATCTGAATACATTATAGTATATAAAGATATAACTGATTAAAATGTCGGGGCACCTGTGTGGTGTCCCGATTTCCATATATAAGTAAGGAGAACAGAATGGAGAATGAATTAAAGGGTTATGTGCATTCCCTTGAAAGCTTTGGTTCAGTGGATGGTCCTGGAGTAAGATATATTATATTTCTGAGTGGATGTGCGATGAGATGTCAGTTTTGTCATAATCCTGATACATGGAAGCAGCAGGCGGGTGAGACTTACACGGCTAAGGAACTGCTTGATAAGGCTGTGAGGTATCGCTCCTATTGGGGAAAAGATGGTGGAATAACAGTAAGTGGCGGGGAACCTCTGCTTCAGATTGATTTTCTTCTGGAGCTTTTTAAGAAGGCGAAGGAGATGGGGATAAACACAACGCTTGATACAAGTGGTAATCCTTTTACAAGAGAAGAACCATTTTTTTCAAAATGGAAGGAACTTATGAAATATACGGATCTTGTAATGCTTGGTATAAAGCATATTGATTCTGAAGGTCATAAAAGTCTTACAGGTCAGCCGAATGATAATATTCTCGATATGGCAAAAACTATGTCGGATATGGGTGTCAATATGTGGATACGTCATGTGCTGGTCCCTGAGGTAAATGACAAAGATGAATATCTGGATAGGCTTTCGGAATTTATAGGCACATTAAAGACAGTGAAAAGGGTTGAAGTACTTCCGTATCATACTTTAGGTGTTTTTAAATGGGAAAATCTTGGTATTGATTATCCGCTTAAGGGAATAGCGCCTCCGTCAAGGGAACGTGTTGAGAATGCGGAGAGGATTTTAAAAGGAGAAAAATGTTGAAGAAGATAATTGCAGGGGTTATGTTAGCTATTGCTATGATTGGTTTAATGTTTTTTATGGGAGATGCTCAGTATAAAGTGCTCAGTGATATAAAAACAATGGGTGAAAATATATATTCTGAGATGACAGAGACGGGAGTTGTGCCTGTCAATGTGAATGCTTCGGGTATGCTGAGTGTGGACAGACTTGAGAAGGCGGCAAAGAACAGAGAAGAGTTTTTTGAACAGCTTAAGGCTGAACTTTTAAAGAGGAAAGAGACATTTACTGTGGATTATAATGGATATTATAAAGACATAGGCACAAGTGTCAGCAATATGCTTTCGAAGATAAATAGTATGGATTCTAAATCTACAAGTGATGATGGTGATTTCCTTGTCGGTTCTATTACAAGTATGGCATATAATGTGAGATATTCAAGTTCACAGGCATCTTATACATTTACAGTAAAATATACAGATAGTGCTGCACAGGTAAAGAAACTTAACAAGAAGATAAAGTCTGTGTTTAAGAAAAAAGGTATATCGGAGATGTCGGCTTTCAAAAAGGTAAAGACAATCCATGACTATGTTGTAAATACAGTTCAGTATGACAGAACTATGATAGAACATTCTGCCTATGCCGGACTTGTTGATAAAAAACATGAAACAGTTTGTCAGGGATATGCGCTAATAATGTATAAGATGCTGACAGAGGCAGGAGTGCCTGCACATTATGTCACCGGGCATGCAGATGGACAGAGTCATTCATGGAATATAGTCAAGCTTAAAGGCAAATGGTATTACCTTGACGCAGCATGGGATGACCCGGTATACAGTGAGCCTATACTTTCATATAAATATTTCCTTGTTGGAAGTAAGACTATGAATAAGGACCATAAGCTTAGTAAAAAAGATAAAAAGCTGTATAAGGATAAGATTTCTGCTTCTGATTTTGAGTGGAATTAGGTATGAAAAATCACATTGATATGCTAATTTTCACACGGCTATTTGTGCAGAGCGTCGCGATATTTCTATTTTTCGGCGTTATGTCATAATATAAGGCTGAACTGTTATAAATTAAAAGAAGATACCACAGTAAATGAAAATTATTAGAGTGGTATCTTCTTTTTTTGATTTGTGAGCTTAGTACTGCTGTGTTTCTTATGAAACAGCTGTTTTAAATTACTTTATTTTCATACACAGCTTCGTTTGTAAGTTCTATGCCAAGTTTTTTGAATATATTTATATCTACTGAAGATAAGATAACAGTTGTGTGGAGCTGGCAGCCTGACAGTTTTGGAAGCTGTTCAAGTGCAAGTTTGGCTTTTTCGTCTGTTGCGGCACAGGTTGACAATGCTATGAGAACTTCGTCTGTGTGAAGACGAGGATTCTTGCTTCCAAGATAATCAGTTTTAAGTTTCTGTATAGGCTCTATTGATTCAGGTGATATAAGGTGGATGGAATCATCAATATTTCCAAGAATCTTAACTGCATTTAAGAGGACTGCTGATGATGCTCCGAGTAAGTCGCTTGTCTTACCTGTCACAATTGTGCCGTCAGGAAGCTCGAGTGCAGCGGCAGGAGAACCATTTTTCTCAGCGAGTGTATTGGCAGCAGATACGACAGTACGGTCCTCTGTGCTTATCTTTGCCTGTTTCATAAGAAGCTCAATCTTGTAGATTTCGTCCGTTGTAGCTTCATCTTTTACAAGACGGTTCATAGAATGATAATAACGTCTGATTATCTCCTGTTTTGATGCCTCTTTGCAGGCTTCATCGTCTATAATACAGTTTCCGGCCATATTTACACCCATATCTGTAGGAGACTGGTATGGGCAGTGTCCATATATGCCTTCAAACATAGCTGCAAGAACAGGATATATCTCAACATCACGGTTGTAGTTTACAGTAGTTACACCATATGCTTCAAGATGGAAAGGATCAATCATATTTACATCATTGAGATCTGCAGTAGCTGCCTCATATGCAAGGTTTACAGGATGTTTGAGAGGAATATTCCAGATAGGGAATGTCTCAAATTTTGCATATCCGGCTTTGATACCGCGTTTGTTTTCGTGATAAAGCTGAGAGAGACATGTAGCCATTTTTCCACTTCCGGGACCAGGAGCCGTAACTATTACAAGTGGGCGTGTTGTCTCTACATATTCATTCTTTCCATAACCCTCATCACTGACTATGTGTGAGATATTGTTTGGGTAGCCCTCAATAGGATAGTGGCGGTATACATTGATTCCCATATGCTCAAGCTTTGTCTGGAAAATATCTGCCGATGCCTGTCCGGTGTAGCGTGTGATTACAACACTGCTGACAAATAATCCTTTATCTCTGTAAACCTGAATAAGACGAAGTACATCCTGGTCATATGTTATTCCAAGGTCATGTCTTACTTTGTTCTTTTCGATATCTGCTGCATTTATGGAAATTATCATTTCAGCCTGGTCAGATAACTGCATAAGCATCTGAAGTTTACTGTCAGGTGCAAATCCGGGTAAAACACGTGAAGCATGATAATCGTCAAAGAGTTTTCCGCCAAATTCAAGATAAAGCTTATCACCAAACTGGCTTATTCTCTCGCGGATATGTTCAGACTGCATTTTTAAATACTTTTGATTGTCAAATCCAATTTTCATTTTCAGTATAACCTCTTTCTGTAAAAATTATATTCTAAAAAACTAACTAACTAAATAATACTAAAACAGTATAACACAAATGTAAACCACAAAAAAGAGAATAATAATTGTTATACATATTTTTGTGTGATATAATGGTGTAGAATTTATAAATAATGTCAGAGGGGAAAGTTAAGAAAATGCTTGTGAGAAGGCATAAAATCAGGCAAAAAGAGACTTGGAGAGAAATTGCTTTGATAATGGGGTGGAGATATGAAAAATGAAATTAAGAAAATATTTGTTTTGTTTATTGTTATAAGTTTTATTGTTAATCCTATATACACAGAGGCAAGAGATTATTCAGAATACTCTGTGGCTAAACATGAATGGGGACTTGGACGTAATACAAATCATGAGCCGCCTGAAAATGGCGAGAGTGTATTGTTTAAAAAAAGAAATGCACATTATTATGTACATACAAAGAAAAAGAAAATTTATCTTACATTTGACTGTGGTTATGAAAACGGATATACTTCAAAGATACTTGATATATTGAAAAAGAAAAAGATAAAGGCAATGTTTTTTGTGACAAAAACTTATATAAGAGACAACAAAAAACTTGTAAAAAGAATGAAAAAAGAGGGACACCTGGTAGGAAACCATACCGTTACGCATCCATCACTGCCAGCATGTTCTGTATCAAGAATGAAAAGTGAGATACTTGACACAGAAAAGTATATGAAAGAGGAAACCGGCTATGAGATGGATAAGTTTATAAGACCACCTATGGGAGAGTGGAGTGAGCAGAGTCTTGAGGTCACTAAAGACCTTGGATATAAAACAGTTTTCTGGAGTATGGCATTTTATGATTATGATGTAGATAATCAGCCGGGAAAACAGAAGATAATAGATTCATTTATGAAATATTATCATAAAGGCGCAATAGTTCTTATGCATGGAATATCTTCATCAGACACATATGCGTTGTCTGCAATAGTGAGAAATATGCGTCAAAAGGGATATGATTTCTATGAACTTACAGATTTGAAAGATAAAGTCTGAATGAATGTTAATGAAAAATGGGAGGAAAAAAGAGATATGAATTTACAGAAAGCACAGGAGAAGTTAAAGGAGTTTGGTCAGGAGCATGTTTTAAAATATTATGACGAACTCAGTGATGATAGAAAAAAGAGTCTTGTTGCACAGGTGCTGGATACAGATTTATCGGTTACAAAAAAAGTTACAAATGGTATTACAGAGGATAAAAGAGGTGTTATTTCTCCTATTAAGGCTATGACACTTGATGAGATAAATGAGAACTATGATGACTTTACAGAAGAAGGACTTTCTGCAATCCGCGCAGGTAAGGTGGGAGCAGTTCTTCTGGCAGGAGGGATGGGTACAAGACTTGGCTCAGACAATCCAAAAGGAATGTATGATATAGGAATAACAAAGCCTGTTTATATATTTGAGAGAATTATCAGAAACCTTCTTGATGTTGTGGATGCTTCAGGTACATGGATACATCTTTTCATAATGACAAGTGATAAAAACCATGATGCAACTACAAGTTTCTTTGAGGAACAGAAATATTTCACATATAATCCTGAATATATCCATTTCTTCAAACAGGACATGGCACCTGCTGCCACATATGAAGGACTCGTATATATGGAAGATAAGGATAAGATAGCGACATCTCCAAATGGTAATGGTGGATGGTTCTCGTCTATGCAGAATGCAGGACTTGTAGATCTGATTCATGAAAAAGGTATTGAGTGGATAAATGTATTTGCGGTGGACAATGTACTCCAGAGAATTGCAGATCCATGTTTTATCGGTGCCACAATCAAAAGAAACTGCACAGTCGGTGCGAAGGTTGTACGCAAGGCAGACCCTGATGAGAAAGTTGGTGTAATGTGTCTTGAAGATGGACGTCCTTCTATTGTTGAGTATTATGAGCAGACAGAGGAGCTTAGAAATACAAAAGATGAGAATGGAGATCCGGCATATAACTTCGGTGTAATCTTAAATTATCTTTTCCATGAGAAAGAGCTTGAAGATATATGCAATAATGAGCTTCCTCTGCATATCGTAGAGAAGAAAATTCCATATATGAATGATAACGGTGAATTTATAAAGCCGGAAGAGCCAAATGGATATAAATTTGAGACACTTATACTTGATATGATTCACATGCTTGATACATGTCTTCCGTTTGAGGTTGTCAGAAATAAAGAGTTCGCACCTATAAAAAATAAGACAGGTGTTGATTCTATTGAAAGTGCAAGAAAACTTCTTGAAGAGAACGGAGTAGAATTATAATAAGCAGATAAGAGTGTTTTTCACACAGCTATTTGTGCGGAGCGTCACAAATGGCTTCGCCTCGTTGTGTAAAGCGCTCCGGAATGGAGATTATTATGGGAAAGAGAAAGAAAAATCAGCCAAATAATAATGATTATATTTATATGGAGGCATTGCAGCATAAAAGAATTTCGCTGCTCACACTGGACCCCACATGGCATGAACTTTTTCCGGAGTACAGAAAGACTGCAGGGATTAAGGCTTATGAGCAAAAATTAAATGACCTTATAAAAAAACAGGGGCAGACATCAAATGATATTAAAGATTATGAAAATGCCAAAAAGGTTATAATGGAAAATATTGTTAACAATATGACTGATGGGCAGGAGACAGGAGCTTTTTTGAAACAGCGTAAGCAGGAGAAAAACCAGAGGCTTCTGGAACAGCTTAACCAGAAAATTGCAGAGGCTGAAACTTTAAGGGATAACCTGCCGGCAGAGATAGATATGGCAAACAAAGAACTGCTTGTCGCATCTATGAGAGTGTGTTATGAGGAGTTATCTGAGAACACAGGAAAGATAGAGAAACTTGATGACTGGATTGTTGAAGCCAGAGAAGAACTTAAGCAGAAAGTCCTTGAAAAACAGGATATTGAAATGAGAAATACAACTATGTATAAATGTATGCACAAAATGCTTGGACCTCAGATTGTAGATATATTTGACAAAGGCAGAAATGTTTGGAAGGGTAATGTTGAGGAAAACAGAGGCCAGAAAAACTAGAACAGCATTTGATTTGCCGGTAGTGAGCCTAGTTTCAGTGCCGGCTTTTCTATTTGCTTGCCTATTTCTGCGCAAATATGGTATGCATGTAATTAGTTTCAGAATGAGAGGGATTTATGGAATATATAACAGATAAACAGGAGGCTGCGAAGATAGACATCATTTCTATAAATGAGATTGGAATTCCGTCTATGGTACTTATGGAAAAGGCGGCTATGAAAGTTGTTAAGTGTATAAAGGACATAACAGGAGAAGCTAAGAGCAGGTTCAGGATACTGTCTGTGTGCGGGACAGGCAATAATGGTGGTGACGGTGTTGCTGTGGCAAGACTTCTTAAAGAAGAAGGCTATAATATATCTGTTTTTCTTACAGGCAATCAGGAGAAGTGTTCTGAAGAAATGAGGCAGCAGAAGGACATTGCTGCAAATCTGGATGTCTGTTTTTGCACAGAACCATCGTGGAATGAATATGATATTATAATAGATGCTGTTTTTGGCATAGGCCTTTCAAGAGAGATTACAGGTGAATATGCAAAGATAATAGAATCTGTAAATGCTTCCCAAGCTGTGGTGGTTGCAGTTGATATCCCTTCAGGAATATGTGCTTCGACAGGCCGTATACTTGGATGTGCAGTAAAAGCTGACTATACAGTTACTTTTGGAACAAATAAGATGGGGCTTGTTCTGTTTCCGGGTGCAGGTTATGCAGGAAAAGTTCTTGTGGAAGATATAGGTTTTCCTAAAAAGGCAGAAAAGATGGTAAAGCCGGCTGCATATACTTATAAAAAAGAGGATTTAGAACTTTTGATTCCGGACAGAAGGTCAAGGACAAATAAAGGTGATTATGGCAAAGTACTTGTTATAGCAGGTTCTGATTCAATGAGTGGAGCCTGTTTCTTTACAGCCAAAGCTTCATACAGAATGGGTTGTGGTCTGGTGAGGATATTAACATCTTCAAAAAATACTGATATATTAAAGATTAAACTGCCGGAAGCTATAGTTGGTTCTTATGAAAATGGAATTGATGAGGCTTTGGGATGGGCAGATGTAATTGTTGCAGGTCCTGGTCTTGGAACGGATGATACTGCATATAAGATTATGAGCAGTGTACTTGAATGTAAGGATAAGCCTGTGATAATAGATGCTGATGGATTAAATACAGTTGCAAAATATAAGGAAAGATTTTCGGATACATCCAATTATAAATATCCTTTTGAAATTGTTGACAGAAAAAATATTGTGATTACGCCGCACCTTAAGGAAATGAGCCGGCTTACAGGTAAAGAGGTGTCAGAGATAAAAGAAGATATGGTAAATACTGCGTTATTGACAGAAAATAGTTCTGTAGTAGTATTAAAGGATGCAAGAACTGTTGTTTCTGATGGAAAAGAGATATTTATAAATACTGCTGGAAATAATGCTTTGGCTACAGGAGGCTCAGGAGATGTTTTGTGTGGTATAATAGCAGGTCTTGTGGCACAGAATATGACTATATTTGAAGCTGCAAAGCTTGGTGTGTATATACATGCACTTACGGCAGAGAGTTATTCAGCGAGAAATAACAGATATACAATGCTTGCTTCAGATATAATTGAGGAGTTACAGTATATTCTTCCGTATTAAAAA
>JAFPDA010000107.1 GCA_017425575.1 Lachnospiraceae bacterium
GGCTCAGCAGTAACAGAGTCAATAGAACAGCCTTCAATATCCGGTGAGGAGTTGTTTCTTGCAAGGTTTACCAGTGCATTTGCCTGAATGATAAGCTCTATTGAACGGCGGTTTGAGGGGGGAATATAGGGAAGAGCAGCTTTCAGCATCTCCATATGACGATCATTTTCCATTTTTTGCTCCTTATATATTTAGTAATGCTATTGCATTGTATGAGTGGCAGTTAGGAATTATGCAATATAAAGTTTGTTGACAATAAATGTTCTTGTGTATACAATTATTTGTGATAAATTTCATGTCGTAAGACCGTTGAAGGAGTTTTGGAATAGATGGATAATTACAATGCAAATAAGGAAGAGATGGACAAATATTCTCTTCGGGGCAAGGTATTTAGAAAGATACGCGAGGATATTTTAGAGGGAAATTATTCAGAGATGGAGGAGCTTAGGGAAGCTGCCATAAGCAAATCTCTTGGGGTGTCGCGCACTCCCGTCAGAGAGGCTTTGCGTCAGCTTGAGCTTGAAGGACTCGTAACCATAGTGCCAAACAAAGGCGCATATGTCACAGGCATAACATCAAAAGATATCTATGACATATATATAATACGTTCTTATCTTGAGGGACTCTGTGCAAAATGGGCATGCGAGCACATCACAGAGGAGCAGATAGACACACTTGAAGAGATAATCTATCTGAGTGAATTTCATATACAGAAGGAACACTGGGACCAGATATTCGAGCTTGATAACAGATTTCATCTGACAATGTATGAGGCATGCGGTTCAAAGATACTGGAACACATATTATCGGATTATCACCACTATGTTGAGCGTGTCAGAAAAAATACACTTTCATCAAAAGAGAGAGCAAGAAAGGCCAGTGAGGAGCACAAGGCAATCCTTCAGTCAGTAAAAGACAAGGATGAAGCAAGGGCAGAGAGACTGGCAAATGACCACATATTTAAGTCCATAGCAAATATAAAAAATCAGGGACTTGAGAAACTTATGAAAAAGCATTAAAAGAGGTTAGTAATGAAAAACTACGATCCGTATAAAAAGATGATACTGTTTTTCGTATCACTTATAAATATAATTATGATGTCGGCCGTATTTGCATATGCATGGTACAGTTACTATATGGACACAATGTATAATTATACATTTTACCGAAAAGGAAATTATGTTGTAATAGCACTTTACGGAATTATACTTTTCTTCTTTTCTCATATGTATGGCGGTCTTAAAATCGGGCAGCTTCGCCGTGTAGAAGTGATGCTGTCCCAGTATTTAAGTCTTTTTCTCGCTAATGGAGTGATGTATATAGTAATCTCACTGCTTGCGTTTGGATTTGTAAATCCGATGCTTCTTATAGCAATGTTTTTGATACAGATGATTGTATCAACAGTGTGGAATTATATAGCGATATATTTCTATAACCGCATATTCCAGCCATGGAAGATACTGCTTATATATGGGGAATACCCTGCGGCAGACCTTGTGTATAAAGTTGAGGCAAGACGTGATAAATATGCAATTTATGATGCGATAAATATATCAGAAGGCATGGATGCCATAGCAGAGAAGGTAAAAGATTTTCAGGCGGTCATAATAGGTGATATATCAGCAGTAGAGAGAAATGATGTGCTCAAATACTGCTATAAGAATAAGATAAGGGCATATATTGTACCTAAGATATCGGACATAATCCTTATGGGAGCCGATAAGATACATGTATTTGACACACCGTTTTTATTGTCGAGAGGATACACTTTAAGTTTTGACCAGAGGCTTATAAAGAGAGCGATGGACATAATTATTGCATCTATTTTGACGATAATAACATCACCAATTCTTATAGTGACAGCATTGGCGATAAAGCTTTATGATAAGGGACCTGTATTTTACAAGCAGGTAAGATACACAAAAGGTGACAAAGAGTTTGAGATATACAAATTCAGAAGCATGATAGTAAATGCAGAGAGTGATGGTGTTGCACAGCTTGCAAAAGAAAATGACGACAGAATAACACCTGTCGGCAGATTTATAAGAGCGACAAGGATAGACGAACTTCCACAGCTTTTTAATATACTGAAGGGAGATATGTCATTTGTCGGTCCAAGACCGGAGAGACCGGAGATAGCAAAAGAATATTGCGAGCAGATACCGGAGTTTTCATTCAGGACAAGGGTAAAGGCAGGTCTTACAGGCTATGCACAGGTATATGGAAAATATAATACAACGCCGTATGATAAATTAAAGTTAGATCTTTTCTACATAGCAAACTATTCATTGTGGACAGACATCAAGTTAATGATGATGACTGTTAAGATAGTTTTGAAAAAAGAGGCAACCGAGGGTGTGGACGAAAATCAGACAACGGCGGCAGCAGTTAGTGTGGAAGAGTCAGAGAGTGTAGAGGAAATAGTTCAGGAGATAGTTAAGGGGGAAGGAAAATGAGAGTTCAGCCATTTAGGTTGGTGCAAAAATTTGGTTAAAGGTTGTTGGTGTGAAGTTTTGTAAGGAAAGTAGGGGGAAGAAAAGTGAAGAAAGCTCTTCTGGTCACAAGGGTTAGTGGCTTTGTACCACAGTTTGAGATGAATAATGTTAAGATACTTCAGGAGTTTGGTTATGAGGTGCATTATGCTGCGGACTACAACACGATAGTGTATGGAAATGATAACAGCAGGCTTGATGGAACGGGCATAGTAAGACATCAGATTGATTTTGTGCGCTCTCCATTTTCAAAGGAAGTGAAAGTTTCAATACAGCAGCTTGAGAAACTTATGCTTGAGGAAAAATTTGACCTTATACACTGTCATATGCCTATGAGCGGGGTGGTTGCAAGAAAAGCAGCCTGGAATGTTTATAAAAAAACAGGCCGAAAGGTGCCTGTATTGTATACGGCACATGGTTTTCATTTTTACTCAGGAGCACCACTCAAAAACTGGGTATATTATCCTATAGAAAGATTTTTTTCAAGATACACCGACAGACTTATACTTATAAATGAAGAAGACTATAACAGAGCCAAAAAATTCCCGGTGCGTGGAAGTGTAGAGAGAATAATGGGAGTCGGAATGAATCTTGGCAAATTTGAGGGTTATGAGAAACAGAGCTATCAGGTAGCGTCTGAGGAGCTGTATGACGGCGAGACTGATATAAGAAAGAAATACGGGATTGGGAAAGAAAGTATAGTTCTGATTACAGTCGGTGAGTTTGCCCCGGACAAAAATCATATGGTTATGATAGAGGCTATGCGGGAATTAAAAGACCTTGATATAGTCTATATTATATGCGGCGAAGGCAGGATGGAAGAAGAGCTTCGCAATAAAGTAAAAGAATACTCACTTGAGAAAAATGTTATATTTGCAGGCTATATCAAAGAGGTATATAAAGTATTAAGACAGACGGACTGCTTTGTATTTCCTTCCAGGAGAGAAGGAATGCCTGTTGCCGTTATGGAGGCAATGTCAGTTGGACTTCCGGTTATAGCATCAGGGATTCGTGGGATAAATGAGCTAATCGACCACACCAAAGGCGGATATCTTGTAGACGGTTTTGAACCAGTTGACTATGCAGTAAAGATAAGAAGGATATTTACAGAAAAAGATGGCAAAAGCGCAGTTCCAAGAGAAAAGAGAAGACTGGAGATGGGCGAGTGGAACAGAGAGCGGATAAAACAGTTTGCCCTTCCAATAGTTGATAAAAAGATGAGAGAGATTTATAAGAGTTTGGAATGAGGTATGACTTTATGGCTAAAGTGGTGAGTATAGGAAATCAGTCCTTTAAGACTATTCGGGAGAATAAGTATTTCTATATAGATAAAACTTATTTTATAAAAGAATGGTGGGAATCAGCAGATAATGTTACGCTGATTACACGTCCGCGTCGCTTTGGAAAAACCCTTAACATGAGTATGTTAGACTGCTTCTTTTCAAACCGCTATAAAGGACGCTCAGATTTATTTGAAGGATTGTCAATCTGGAAGGATGAGAAATACCGCAAACTTCAGGGAACTTATCCGGTAATCTTTCTAAGTTTTGCTGCGGTAAAAGCAGGAAATTTGGAAGATGCCAAAAAGCAGATTAAGATGCAGATTGAAGATTTATATGAGGAA
>JAFPDA010000108.1 GCA_017425575.1 Lachnospiraceae bacterium
CGTGGATTGAAATCATGGTTATAAATAATTTTGTTATTAAGGTTGGCTCGCAATTAACAGATAGTTTGTGCAGAGTATTTGGAGACAGTGTTCAATACTAGTACAACGACCATTAAATACCTATCACATTTGCTTGCCTATTTTTGCAATAGCACAAATTCAAAAATTCTCAGCGTAGCCCGCTACGCCTACGTTTTTTGAACTGCGCTCTTGCAAAAATATTCTACGCAGATATGGTAGGTATTTAATTTTCGTTGTACCAGTGGATTGAAAATAATAATGACATTGTTATTCCAGATGTGTCAATAAATTGTAATATACGTGACAGAAAGAATGTGTCATTTACAGGAACTCCGCGTTTTGTAATGGAAGTCTTATCTAATGCAACTGAGGATTATGACAGGACAGAAAAGATGGAAATATATCGTAGGGCTGGGGTGTCGGAGTATTGGCTGGTAGACTGGCGAAAGAAACAAGTAGAAATATATTTATGTGATGGAAAAGACGATGGTACAACATATAGTTATCTATATAAGACGGTAACAGAAGAAAATAAGGAAGAGCTGCAAATAGTTATGTTTCCGAATTTTAAGATAGAATTTGATGAATTATTTAAGTTCTGAATAGTTGCTTTTTTGAAATCATTTCATTAAAGTAGAAAGCATAAAAATAAAAAATATCTCCGTAAAGACTGGAATCTTTACATTTTTGATAAAATATCATATAATTTTCAGAGATAAAATGCTTTGATAAAGTAAAAGTCTGAATGAATTTTGGAAAGGAAATATAAAAATGGATTACGGATTGATAGGGGAAAAATTAGGACACAGTTATTCTAAGGATATACATGAGATGCTTGCGGATTATACATATGATCTCTGTCCGCTTACAAAAGAAGAATTTGCAGAGTTTATGGAAAAGAAGAAATTTAAGTCAATAAATGTTACTATTCCATATAAGAGAGATGTTATTCCTTATCTCTATGAGATGGATGACAATGCAAAAGCTATAGGTGCAGTAAATACTATTGTGAATAAAGATGGTAAGCTTTATGGACATAATACAGATTTTTCCGGCTTTATGTATATGCTTAAAAAACATGATATAGATGTCGCTGGAAAGAAATGTCTTGTACTTGGAGATGGTGGTGCATCTAAGGCTGTTGTTGCTGTACTTAAAAAGATGGGGGCAAGTGAGGTTATAATTGTTGATATAATTAAGACCGAGACAGCTATAACATATGATGAGTGTTTTGAGAAGCACACAGACGCACAGTTTATTGCAAATGCAAGTCCTGTTGGAATGTATCCTAAGTGTGATGCAAGTCCTGTAGATCTTACAAGATTTCCAAAGTGTGAGGCTGTTGCTGATGTAATCTACAATCCGCTTCAGACAAAGCTTGTAGCTCAGGCAGAAGAACTTGGAATGAAGGGTGTAAATGGTCTTGAGATGCTTGTGGCACAGGCGCTTTATGCAGTTGAGTTTTTCCTTGATACAAAACTTGATGAGAAAAAGATTGATGAAGTATACCGTAAAATATATGACGAAAAAAGTAAAGAGAATTAATTAAGGTTCATCTTAAACAGAACACTATTATGAGTTTAAATCATAATGGTGTTCTTTTTTTGTGCTATGCCTCATAGATATAAAGCAGGAGGTGGAGTTATGGACAAGAAGGAATGTTACAGGGGGATTTACAATATACTTCCGCTGGAGATAAGAAAGAGGGTACAGGATTTTGAGAGACTGAATGAGATAAGGATAAGAAGTGGCAAACCGGTTGTTTTGCATTATGATAACTGTGAATTTTTTCTGGATAATAATAAAGGAGTAACTCATGACAGAAAATGTGCATATATTGTAAAGGAGCAGGATATAAAGCAGCTGATTGATTATATATGCAACTATTCGAGATATGCGTTCAGCGAGCAGCTTAGAAATGGATATCTGACAATTGAAGGAGGTCACAGAATTGGTGTTGCCGGAAGAGTCATAGTTGAAGAAGGAAGAGTGAAGGATTTGAGCAATATATCATTTATAAATATAAGAATAGCGCATCAGATAAAAGGTGCCGGGAAGAAGGTTATTCCATATATTCTTAATGGAGAACAGATTTATAATACGCTTATTATATCACCGCCGGGGTGTGGAAAGACTACTCTTTTAAGGGACATAATAAGGATTTTATCTGATGGCGAGGGCATTCCAAAGGGATATAATGTCGGTGTTATTGATGAGCGTTCGGAGATTGGGGCATGTTATAAAGGAGTACCACAAAATGATCTGGGCTGTAGGGCAGATGTGCTTGATGGCTGTCCGAAGGCAGAGGGGATGATGATGCTTCTGAGGTCTATGTCACCTAAAGTAATAGCTGTTGATGAGATAGGTTCGGGAAAGGATGCGGAGGCTATTGAGTATATTATGAAGTCCGGTACAAATGTTATTGCCACTGTACATGGACTTGATATGGGTGAGATAAGAGACAAACCGGTGTTTAACAGGCTTGTTAGAGAGGGAGCATTTAAGCGGTACATAGTGCTTGAAGGTGGAATGGTTGGCAGAGTCAGCAGGATTTTTGATGAGAGAGGTTCAATTCTGTATATAAGAACACAGAGGGAGCAGGAGTGTTTAAAGAGAGAGTCTCATATTGTCAAGGGTAAGAATGTGGTGATGACAGCTTGATTAAGTTTGTTGGTGTCATATTTATTCTATCGGGTTCTTTTATGTGTGGGCATTATTTTGCAGACAGATACCTTATGAGGGTATATATTCTTGAAGAATTTATGCAGGCACTTCAATACATTTATAGTGAAATCGAATATTCTGTGGCAGATATGTCAGAGGTTTTTGACATGATTGCAGAAAGAACAAAATATCTTTCAGAATTTTTTAAATGTATAAGTGATTCATTAAAAGTAAAGGATGGCAGTGTATTTTCAGAAAAGTGGAAAAAAAGCTGTGCTGATGAAAATAATCTGTCATTCTGCACTGATGAAGACAGAAGAGTTATATGTGAACTTGGTGGAAATCTTGGAAATATGGATAAATACAGCCAGTTGCATATTATTGGAATTTATCAGGAGAAAATCTTACAGAGGGTACAGGACGCCCGAAGGGAGTACAGTACGCAGTCGAGAGTCTGTCATGTGCTTGGATGCACCATAGGGGCCTTTATAAGTGTTCTTCTGATATAATGAGGATTATTATGACAATAAATTTAATTTTTAAAATTGCAGCAGTGGGGATACTGGTATCAGTTCTTGGACAGGTACTGAAGCATTCAGGCAGGGAGGAGCAGGCTTTTCTTGTGAGTCTTGCAGGGCTTATACTGGTGCTTTTATGGGTAGTCCCGTATATTGAAGATTTGTTTGAGACAATACAGAGATTGTTTTCAATATAGCATATGGAGGTGCGGGATGATAAAGGCAGCAGTCATAGGTATAATTGCAGTATTTCTTGCAGCACCCCTGAAAAAAGACAAGCAGCAGTTTGCAACAGCTATAACTATATGTGCGGGAATTATTATAATAGGACTTGCCATGAATAAGCTTGGAGATGTTATATACCAGATAAAAGAAATCGAGAGATATCTTGGAAAATATTCAGATTATATTGAGATTCTGTTAAAGGTTATAGGCATAACATATGTTGCGGAGTTTGGCTCTAATATATGCAAAGATGCAGGCTGCGGTGCTGTTGCAAATCAGATTGAGTTCTTTGGAAAGATTATGATTATTTCCGTGAGCATACCTGTTGTTACATCTGTTATAGAGCTTGTGATGGATGGAGGAATATAGGATGAGTGAGGTTACAGATGAGATAGTTGACGGCATGGCAGATAAAGAAATTCAGAATATACTGAATGGCTTTGATACAGGAGTTAAATTTGACTTTTTTGATTATGTTGGAAAGATTGTGAATGGAGATATCCCATTTTCGGGACAGGATACAGTTGATTATATAATATCAGGCATAAAATGTAATATATCAGCCAACAGGAATGTGTATATTATGCTTATAATAACTGCTGTGGCAGGAGCAATAATAACTAACTTTTCAAAACTTCTGCAGGGAAAAAAGGTTTCTGAAATGGCATTCTACAGTGTGTATATGGTATTTGTTTCTATGCTTACTGTGTCATTTTGCGGACTTGCTGTGTATTCATCAGATACGCTGTTTAATACTACTGAGTTTATAAAAGTTTTTTCGCTTACTTTTTTTGGATGTGTGACATTTGTTGACGGAGGGGCAACAGGCACGTTTTTTTGTGAATTTGTGCTTCTGCTTATAAATCTTGTGGATTTGGTTATTATTAAATTTATATTTCCTGCGATAAAAATATATTTCTTTTTACAGATTGCAGGCAAGCTGTCAGAGGAGGATATGTTTTCCAGATTTGCAGAGCTTATAAAGGATATTGTAAACTTGAGTCTCAAGACAATGCTTGGGGTTGTTATGGGGGCAAATGTAGTACAGGGGCTGGTAGTTCCGGCTTCCCAGCAGGTGAAAAATTCTGTTATGGTCAAGATAGGGAGTTCTATACCGGGGATAGGCAGCGTGATTGGAAATGTTACAGAGACTGTATTATGTGCAGGAAAGCTTGTAAAAAATGCAGTAGGAATAACCGGAATTATTGCGGTGGTCATAATATGTGCCATACCACTTTTGGGACTTGTGGTGAGCAGATTTATATATCAGGTGATATCGGCAGTTATGCAGCCTGTGTCGGATAAGAGGATAACAGGTCTTGTAGATGCGGTTGTTATGTCTCTTAGATTGCAGATATATACTGTTTTTGTGGGAAGTATGATGTTTATATTGTCAATAGCAATAGTGAGTGTTTTTACATAAGGAGCAGATATGTTTGAGTTTGTAAAGAGCATAACAGTTTTTATTTTTATAACTACTGTGTTTGGCGGCATTATAAGTAATGAAAAGTACAAGACCTATTTTGATTTTATAAGTGGACTTATAATTATACTGCTTGTTATAAGTCCTGTAGTCAGTTTTTTAAATGGAGATGAGGATTTATACAGAAATATACAGAGTCAGCTTTTTAATGCTGATATGACAGATGCTAAAAGAGAGATAAAAATTGCAGAGGGCTCTTTTGGGGATATGGTTAGAAATGGGATAGAGGAGGATATAGAAAGAACTATATTACAGATGGGTAAAAAGCATGATATTGATATTTGTGAGGTGGATATTGAGCTTGATAATGAAGAAACTGATGTGAAAGTTGACAGTGCAGTTATACGTTTAAAAGAAGGAGGAGAATATTCTAAGAAAAATATCGGGATGTTAAAGAGGGACATATGTGATTATCTGCTGATTGGAAAGGAGAAAATCAGTATATGTGGATGAAGTGGTTTGATGACAAAAAAGATATTATACAAAAAATTGGTCTGCCAAGACTTATAATAATTATTCTGGCGGGGGTTGTCCTTATAGCAGCTTCTGCACTGGAAAAATCAGGGGAGAATAAAACACCGGTTAATGAGACAAGAGAGACGGACACAGAGATTTCTGATGCGGTGGATATCATGGATAAATATACTAAAAAGAAGGAACGTGAGCTTGAGGAGTTCCTTGAAAAGGTAGATGGGATTGGAGAGGTTGAAGTTATGATAACTTTAAAGGCATCTGAGAAAAAGGAAACTTTGCAGGATACTTCTGAGAATAGTGATGAGGGTAAATATTCGCATTCTGAGGAAAATGTAATTATATCTGCTGATGAGGGAGAAAGTCCTTATGTTGTACAGGTTAATTCTCCTCAGATAGAAGGTGTTGTGGTTGCGGCAAAAGGTGCCGGAACCGGTGAAAAAGATAGTGAAATAATTGATGCAGTTATGGCATTATTTTCGGTTGAACCACATAAAATCAAAGTAATGAAGTTAAAGTAAAAATCAATATGGAGGTCGTGTATGAAATTGTCGTCGCACAAAAACCAGTTTGTAGTAACTGCACTGGCAGTAATGATTGTAGTGGCAGGGTATCTCAATTTTACAGGTCAGGAAATAAGTACAGGTGGAATAGGAAAAAGTCATAATGCAGAGACTACTAGTGGAAAGCAGTCAAATGTTTCAAAAGAAGATAAGAGTGATATTTCAGATGAAGAACTTACCGATATATCAGCAGAAGATATTGGCAGTGATGAATATGTGGTAGAAGACACAGGAGAGGTTGTTGCATCAGAGGAAAATCCCGGGGAGGCAGTTATGGTATCCAATACACTTGGCTCAGATTATTTTGCAAGTGCAAAACTTTCAAGGGAGCAGACCAGAGCCAAAAATAAAGAGACTCTTATGGATATAGTCAACAATGACAAGATAGCATCGGCTGATAAAAAGGCAGCAGTTAAAGAGGTTGCCGCTATAACCAGAAATTCAGAGCGGGAGAGCGCGGCAGAACTTATGCTTGAGGCAAAAGGTTTTGAGAATGCAATGGTGAGTATAAGCAACGGAAATGCAGATGTTATAGTTGATTCCAAAAATCTCACAGACAAAGAAATTGCACAGATTGAGGATATTGTAAAAAGAAAGACAGGAATTGAATCAGCAAATATAGTTATAACACCTGTTGACGTGACAAAATAGCATTGCAAAAGTTTATGTTTTTGATATAATAAAAAGATAGATAATATTTATGAACGAAGGAGGATTTTATGGATAAAAAAGGAATTGGTGAAGTTAAGATAGCTTCAGATGTAGTTGCTATTATCGCAGGTCTGGCAGCGACTGAGGTAGAGGGTGCAAAACCTATGTCTGCCGGCTCAAAAGGCAAAAGCAATGGCAAAAATTTGTCTAAAGGTGTGAAAGTTATGATGGAGCATGGAGTTGTTCGTGTAGATATCATGATAAATGTACTTTATGGTTACAGTATAAAGAAGATATCTGAGCAGGTTCAGAGCAAAATCAGCCAGCAGATTGAGACTATGACAGGTCTTTGTGTATCTGAGGTGAACGTAAGAATTGCAGGCGTCAGCCTTTAAAATATTTTTGAAATGAGGATAAATATGACAAGAAGAGAAATTAGAGAAAATCTGTATGCAATGTTGTTTCAGATAAATTTTCATGACGAGGATGAGCTTCAGGAACAGATTGGTATGTATATTGAAGATATTGAGAAGGCTTCAGAGAAAAACAGAGCTGAACTTAAGAAAAAATTTGCAGATATCTGTGATAATATTGAGGAGATTGATAGTGTTATTGAGAGTAAGGCAAAGGGCTGGACAATTGACAGAATAGCAAAGGCTGAACTTACTGTACTCCGCCTTGCAATATTTGAGATAATATATGATACAGAGGTTCCTAATAAAGTTGCTATAAATGAAGCTGTTGAATTGGCGAAGAAGTATTGCGCAGACAAGGCATCAGGTTTTGTAAACGGAATACTTGCATCAGTTGTTAAAGAACTGCCAAAGGAGGATACAAATGGAACAGATTAGTTCTGTTTCCCAGGTTAATCTTTATATAAAAAATATGTTTCTGAGGGAATATGCACTTAACAATATTTCTGTAAAAGGTGAGATATCTAACTGTAAATATCATTCATCAGGACATATTTATTTTACCATTAAAGACAGCACTTCCCAGTTATCGTGTGTGATGTTTGCTTCAATGAGAAATAATCTTGCTTTCAGGCTGGAGGAAGGTCTGAGTGTTGTTGTCAATGGAAATATAAGTGTTTATGAACGTGATGGAAAGTATCAGCTGTATGCCCGCAAAATAACAAAAGATGGCGTGGGCATGCTTTATGAAGAATATGAAAAGATGAAAAAGCGCCTCTTAGCAGAGGGGCTTTTTGATGACAGCAGAAAAAAATCTATACCGAAGTATGCAAAGCATATAGGTGTCGTAACTTCAAAGACAGGGGCTGTCATACAGGATATATGTAATGTGGCGGGCAGAAGAAATCCTTATGTTCAGATATATCTTTATCCTGCAAAAGTACAGGGTGATGGTGCGAGTAAAAGTATTATAAAAGGGATAAAATATTTTGAGGATACGGATGTTGACACCATAATAATAGGTCGAGGCGGTGGTTCGATAGAGGATTTATGGGCGTTTAACGATGAGGAGCTTGCAAGGGTGATAGCCGGCTGTAAAAAGCCTGTAATATCTGCGGTTGGACATGAGACAGATACTACGATAGCAGATTTTGCGGCAGATATGAGAGCACCTACTCCTTCGGCTGCGGCAGAACTGGCAGTTTATTCATACAGGGATGCACAGATTGGCCTGCGGGAATCAGCATATATGTTAAGACAGCAGATAGATAATAAACTCAGACTTTTAAAACTGAGACTTGCACAGTACCAGCTTGTACTTCAGCATGAGAGTCCGCAGGACAGAATACATCAGCAGCGTCTTTATGTCGAAGACTGTGAAGAGAAGCTTAAAATGCTTATGAATCAGAAACTGATATCATCAAAGCACCAGCTTGAACTTTACATTCAGGAGATGAAGGGACTTTCACCGCTTTATAAACTTGAAGGTGGATATTCGTATGTCTCTGATACAGACGGAAATAATATCAAATCTGTAAAACAGATAGAAAAAGGAAAAAAACTTATAATAAATATGCAGGATGGAAATGCAGAAGTTACTGTGGATAAGGTAAAGTCATCCGGCAGGAGGGTAATAGATGGCAGCTAAGAAATTGACTCTTGAGGAGTCTTTTGGAAGTCTTGATAAGATAATACAGGAAATGCAGACTGGAGAGCTTACGCTTGAGCAGTCTTTTAAGAAATATGAAGAAGGCATGAAGCTTATAAAGAATTGTAATGATGCTATTGATAAAGTTGAAAAGAAACTGATAGTTATTGATAATGTTGATACAGATGAATAATTGTCAGAGTTTGGAGAATTAAACGTGAAGGACTTATTAAAGCTTGATAATGACGAATTTAAAGTTGAAATGAAAACAAGGACTGCGCATATAGAGGAGATATTAAAAAGTTATCTTCCGGAGAATATTACGCAGCAGAAAACTATATATGATGCAATGGAATACAGTCTGATGGCCGGAGGAAAAAGGCTCCGCCCGATGCTTATGCTTGAGGCATACAGACTTTTTGGTGGCAAAGACGAAAGTATAGTCACACCTTTTATGGCAGCAATTGAGATGATACACACATATTCTCTTGTGCATGATGACCTTCCTGCAATGGATAATGATGATTACAGAAGAGGAAGAAAGACAACACATATCGTATATGGTGAGGATATGGGGATTCTTGCCGGAGATGCACTGTTAAACTATGCGTATGAGACAGTTGCAAAAAGTATGGCTTCCGGTGGGAAACCTGAACTTCAGGCAAAGGCTTTTGCTGTGTTATCACAGAAGGCAGGAATTTATGGAATGGTTGGAGGTCAGGTTGTTGATGTAGAGATGACAGGAAAAGACCTTAGTGAAGAGCAGCTTGAGTTTATATACAGGTTGAAGACAGGTGCGCTTCTTGAGGCTTCTCTTATGACAGGAGCTGTTCTTGCAGGTGCATCTGATGAGGAAGTCAGGGCGATGGAGAAAGTTGGAAGAAATGTTGGAATGGCATTTCAGATACAGGATGATATTCTTGATATTACAAGTACAACTGAAGAACTTGGAAAGCCTGTCCACAGCGATGAAAAAAATGCGAAATCGACATATGTTGCTATATATGGGATGGACGAGTCTTTAAAGGCTGTTGAGGAATATTCAGAGAAGGCGCTTAATATACTTTTAGAATTTGACATGCAGAATGCATATCTTAACTCTTTGATAGAGATGTTAATCAATCGAAAGAAATAGGTGGATGATTTGGGAGAATTACTGGACAGGATAAATAATCCTAATGATATTAAAAAAATAAATGAAACAGAATATAGAAAACTTGCAAAAGAAATCCGTCGTTTTCTGGTTCATCAGGTAAGCAGGACAGGTGGTCATCTTTCTTCAAATCTTGGAGTGGTTGAGCTTACTATGGCGTTACACCTTTGTTGTGAATTTCCGTATGATCAGATTGTCTGGGATGTAGGTCATCAGAGTTATATCCATAAGATACTTACAGGAAGAAAAGAAGAATTTTCTACTTTGAGACAGTTTGGAGGAATCAGTGGTTTTCCTAAGAGAAAGGAAAGCGACTGTGATATATTTGATACAGGTCATAGCTCTACTTCCATAAGTGTTGCACTTGGACTTGCAAGGGCGAGGGATATTAAGGGTGACGGGCATAAGATATTTGCTGTGATAGGTGACGGAGCATTATCAGGTGGAATGGCATATGAGGCTCTCAATAATGCAGCAAGACTTAAGTCCAATATGATAATTGTGCTTAATGATAACCAGATGTCTATATCTAAAAATGTCGGCGGAATGTCAAATTATCTTGGAAAGATAAGGACTAATACGAATTATACAGGGTTAAAAAAAGATATTGAAAATAAACTTTACAAGATGCCTCATCTCGGTGGAGCACTTACAGAGAGTATAAGAGGTGTTAAGGATGTTGTTAAGAGGCTTTTCATACCTGGTATGCTTTTTGAGGATATGGGACTGACTTATATTGGACCTATTGATGGCCACGATATTAAGCAGATGGTTTCAGCGTTTGAGAATGCATCAAAGCTTGACGAACCGGTTATTGTGCATGTATGCACCAAAAAAGGAAAAGGATATCCGCCTGCTGAGAAGAATCCGTCAAGGTTTCACGGAGTGGCACCATTTTTTGTCAGTGATGGAAGTGACAGGGGATCAGATAATGATAGCCTGACTTACACAGAAGTGTTCAGTGAAAAAATGGTGGAACTTGCGGCTGAGGATGATACTATAACAGCGGTGTCAGCAGCAATGCCTACGGGTACCGGACTTGCAGCAATGGCGGAGGCTTATCCTGACAGATTTTTTGATGTGGGAATAGCAGAGGAACATGCAGTTACATTTGCAGCTGGAATGGCAGCAGGCGGACTGAGGCCTGTGATAGCAATCTATTCTACATTTTTACAGAGAGCATATGACCAGATTCTTCATGATGTCTGCATAAATAATCTTCCGGTGGTATTTGCCATAGACAGGGCAGGGATTGTTGGAAGTGATGGAGAGACGCATCAGGGAATATTTGATATATCATTTCTTATGCATATGCCAAATATGACAATTATGGCTCCTAAGAATGCAGATGAACTTTGCAGTATGATGTCATTTGCAGTAGAGCACAATGGTCCGGTTGCAATAAGATATCCAAGAGGCAATGCTTATACAGGGCTTTCTGAGAATACTGATGAGATAGTATATGGAAAAGGTGAGTGGATAAGAGAGGGAATGAAGGTTGCGCTTGTAGCAGCAGGAAGTATGGCAGAGACTGCTGTGGAGGTCGCAGATATGCTTCTTGACCATGATATGGATGTTTCTGTTATAAATATCAGATTTATTAAGCCTTTTGATACACAGCTTCTTGATGAGCTTAAAAAAGCTCATACTCATATAGTTACATTGGAAGAAGGAGTTCTTACTGGTGGTTTTGGGCATGCTGTAGAGGACTATTATAAAAATGATGATGTGGAAGTGTGCTGTGTTGGTCTGCCTGATAAATTTATAGAGCATGGTTCTGTGGATATTTTAAAGAAAAAATACAGAATAGATGCAGAGAGTATAACTGAGATGATACTGGATAGATTGTCCGGAAAATAAAATGTGTAAGGTTGGTAATGTCATATATGGAAAACAATGAGAAGAAAAAGAAAGAGCGACTTGATGTGCTGCTTGTAAAGAGATGTCTTGCTGAGTCCAGAGAGAAGGCAAAAGCGATAATAATGACAGGAAATGTGTTTGTAAATGGCCAGAGAGAAGATAAGGCAGGCAGCACATTTAAAGAGGATGCACAAATTGAAATAAAAGGTGCTGCAATGAAATATGTTAGCAGAGGCGGTTATAAGCTTGAGAAAGCTGTGGAACTCTGGCAGGTGCCGCTTGAGGGAAAAACCTGCATGGATGTAGGTTCATCGACAGGTGGATTTACTGACTGTATGCTGCAGAATGGTGCTGTTAAGGTGTATGCAATTGATGTGGGAACAAACCAGCTTGCATGGAAACTCAGACAGGATGAGAGGGTTGTTTCCATGGAGAAGACAAACATAAGATATGTCACACATGAGGAAGTACCGGAGGATATAGATTTTTCTTCTATAGATGTAGCTTTTATATCGCTTACAAAGGTTCTGGTGCCTGTAAGAAATCTTCTCAGTGAAGGCGGAAGAGTTGTATGTCTTGTGAAGCCGCAGTTTGAAGCAGGGCGAGAAAAAGTAGGAAAGAAAGGCGTTGTGAGAGATAAAAAGGTACATCTTGAGGTGGTATGTAATATAATGACATATGCACTTTCTATTGGATTTGACATTCTTAATCTCAGCTTTTCACCTATAAAAGGACCTGAGGGAAATATAGAGTATCTTTTATATATAGAAAAGAATGACTCAGAGGCAGCTGAGAGTGAGGAAGCATTTGAAAATGCTAAGGCTTTATTTGAAGAAAATTACAGAGAGCTTGCGGAAGAGACTGTTGAAGAGGCACATGGCTGTTTAGATTGATAGACAAGGGGATTAACTCAGATGAGACGATTTTGTATTATTACAAATAGTGATAAAGCTGCAAATTATGAGATGGCGAATAACATTGTAGAATATATTGAGGAAAATGGTGGACAATGTATTATAATGGAAAATAAGATGTCTACATCTGTAAATATACGCCATTTCACAGATGTGGCTCAAATGCCGGAGGATGTTGAGTGTGCCATAGTTCTTGGCGGAGACGGAACTATGATACAGGCAGCTATAGATCTTGTACATAGGGATATACCTATAATAGGTGTAAATACCGGAAATCTGGGTTTCCTGACAGAAGTTGACAAACAGAACATAGAACCTGCCCTGGAACGTCTGTTAAGAGATGATTTTACTATTGAGAGCAGGATAATGCTTAAGGAGACTGAGTATTTCAGGCAGCCGGACAGTAAATCATCATGCTATGCATTAAATGATATTGTTGTAAGCAAAAGAGGAAGTGGAAGGCTTATCACGGTAAAGGTTTATCTTAATGATGAACTTGCAGATATCTACCGTGCAGACGGATTGATAATATCCACACCTACGGGTTCAACCGGATACAATCTTTCAGCAGGGGGACCTGTGCTTGTGCCTCATCTTCACGCTACAATAGTTACACCTATATGCGCACATTCCCTTAATAAGAGAAGTCTTATAGTTGATGCAGAAGATAAGATAACTCTGGAGATTGGTCAGACAAAGGATGTCGGTGAAGACCTTGCAACTGTAATGGCGGATGGAAGAAATGTGGGAGATGTATCTACTGGTGACAGACTTGTAATACAGGTTCCCGGTGCGAGAACAAAGCTTATAAAACTTTCAGGAATAGGTTTTTATGAGAGAATGAGGGAAAAACTTAATGGAAACTGACAAAGTGTTTGTTAGGCATGGAGGGAAAAGATGAAAATGGAGAGGCGCTCAAAGATTATTGAGCTTATAAATAAATACCAGATAGAGACTCAGGAGGAGCTTGGTGAACGGCTTGAAAAAGCTGGATTTCCGGTTACTCAGGCCACTATTTCGAGAGATATAAGGGAACTTAAACTTACAAAAATGTCTGTTGATGGAATACATCAGAAGTATATACAGCTTCAGGAGAAGGAGACAAACCAGTATCACAAATATATAAGGGTTTTGCAGGATGGATATCTGTGGATGGATCAGGCTGAAAATATGCTTGTGATAAAGACGCTTTCAGGTATGGCCATGGCTGTGGCAGCGGCACTTGATAATCTTGAGGTGCCTGGAATAGTCGGCTCAATAGCAGGTGATGACACAATAATGTGTGCAATAAAACATGTAGAAGATGTTCCGGAAGTTATGGAGAAGATAGATCATCTTATACATGAGGATGTGACAGTGTTACAGTGAAAAATTTGATGATGACATAAGAGGAATATTGTGATAAGATATAAAAGTTTTAGAATGTTTTTTCGAAAGTTCTTTGAGCTTTTAGAGAAATTCCGAGAGAATATTTTAATAGAAATGGAGGAAAGAAGATGTCAGGACATTCAAAATTTGCAAATATTAAACATAAGAAAGAAAAGAATGATGCTAAAAAGGGAAAGATTTTTACGGTTATCGGCAGGGAGATAGCTGTCGCTGTAAAAGAGGGCGGAGCTGATCCAGAAAATAACAGCAAGCTTCGTGATGTAATCGCAAAAGCAAAAGCCAATAACATGCCTAATGATACAATTGAGCGTGGTATCAAGAAAGCTGCCGGTGATGCTAACAATGTAAATTATGAGACTGTTACATATGAAGGTTATGGTCCAAGTGGTATAGCTATTATTGTAAAAGCTCTTACAGATAACAAAAACCGTACAGCAAGTAATGTTCGCAATGCGTTTACTAAGGGAAGTGGAAGCGTAGGAACACAGGGCTGTGTATCGTATATGTTTGATGAGAAAGGACAGATAATTATCTCGAAAGAGGAGCTTGAGGATAATGATATCAATATGGAAGCTGACGATATCATGATGATAGCGCTTGATGCCGGTGCAGAGGATTTCTCGGAGGAGGAAGATTCATATGAGATAATCACAGCTCCGGAAGATTTCAGTGCTGTCCGTGAGGCTCTTGAGGCAGAGAAACTTCCTATGATTGAGGCAGAAGTTACAATGATTCCTCAGAACTATGTTATTCTTACAGATGAGAATGATATTAAACAGCTTAACCGTACACTTGACCTTCTTGATGAAGATGATGATGTACAGGATGTTTATCATAACTGGGATGAGTAATTGTAACAGTTCAGCCGTGTTTTTTGTGAGGCTGAACTGTTATCTTTTTTTATTTTCCAAGGAAAAGATTTTGTCCTTCTAAAGATTTCATAATAATGTTATATTCATGTACTGACAGGTTGAAAAGGTGTGCTATGTCTGAGTCCAGATAATTGTATAGACTTAACAATGTATCGTTGTCTGTCTCAGTCATAAGTGTATCTACCTGTTCTATTATTCTTTTCTGAACAGAGACGTCTGCCATTGGGAATGGAATCTGCTCTATATGTGAGCGGAGTACCTTCACTGAGTTAAACTGTTTGTTAAATATAAACTGGGCTATTCTTGAATTTAATACAGCCATAATATATTTTATATCCATATCGGGTATATTTGGAATTATGATATTGCAACTGTTTAATGAAAGTGTCTGCTTGTTGTCATAGGCAAATACAAGCTGGCCTGATATAAATCTGTAAAGCAGCTTTTCGGGTGCACGGTAAAGTGAAACAGGTGCAATCTGCTGGTATTTATCCGGTGCAAATACAATATAGTTATCTGTATCTGCTATGCTGTATTTGTATATATCAGAGCCCTTTAAGATGACTTCATTTTTAGCTGTCTTTTCGTGTGTGATATATTCTTTATTATTTCCGGTAACTATTCCAAGTGCAAAATCTGCATTGTCCTTAAGTGTCTTTTTGTTGTCCGGGTATAAGATTTTGTTTATAAGTTCATATTCTTCGTCTGTAGTTGTAAAACTAAAAAGTTCGTCGCTTACATTTCTTTTTGTATTTATTACAAAAGAGTTGTTTTTGAGGTGAACAGTCATTCCTTCTGTTGAAAGCTCTTTGTTTGTTTTGCACAATTCTAATATTATGCATGGGCATTGTGCCTGGTCAAAAGCATTTCCGAGATATGATAAAGTCTTTATTGACGATATTTTTAATATTTCATTTCGTATTTCAGAGTGCGATCTTACATTTAAAATTGCTTCTGGAAGTATAAATGATAAAAAGCCGTTTTCTTCTAACTGGGAGAGAGATTTCTCTATAAATACATCATATGATTCAATGTTTTTCAGAGATGTGCAGTTATAATGTTTTTTCATATAACGGCTGTCATTTTCAGAAAAGTGATATCCCCATGGTGGATTGCCGAGTATACAGTTGAACTTTACATTTGAGGTATCTTTTAAATCTGACTTAAGATAATCAAGCTCTGTTACATGTGTGTACAGAATTTTAATATCATCAGGCTGAAAACGGAGCGCAAGGTTTATTCTTGCAATTTTGGCGCTTACAGGGTCTATATCATTTCCAAAAATATTTTCAAGTTGTACATTTTCTGGAAGCTGCAACAGGAAATTCCCTGTGCCGCAGCATGGATCAAGTACATTCATATCTTTAAATTTATTGGTTGATTCAGAAAGATATGATACTAATTGCTTTACTATATTTGTAGGAGTGTAGTATGCACCTGTTGCTTTCCTTTCACCCGTATTTTTGATTGATATATATAAGAGACCTAATATATCTTCGGAGTCTTCGTAGGAGTAATCAATAGAAAACAAGTCCGGATGTAAAGCAATAAAATCTGCTATTTTAGTTTTGTCTTCAATAAGGTCGTTTATAAGCTGGTTATAAGGCTGGACTTTAAGGTCTTTGCAAAGAAACTGCGAGAGACAGGAAATTCCCGGAAAATAGTATATTTCAAGTCTCTGACATAAAAGTCTCAGGGCACATTCAGCGACAATTGCAGTTATATATTCATCACATAATACAGTGTTTGTCTTATTGATAATGTCAATAACTGACTGTACAGATTTATTGTTAGAAGATTCTGTACAGATATAAGATTTATAAGCACCATTTCCTGATATATGCTTTTTGTTTCGTCTTCTTTTTAGAAGATTATTGTCCTCTGATTTAATATATTCTTCAAAATTTTTAATATATTGTTCTGAAAAATACGGTTTATTTTTTATTATTTCAGTTGGTGTAAGTTTGTTTAACTTAATCCAGTTTTTTCCGGTTGCAGGAGAAATAGAAAGTCTGCTGCATAGTTCTTTAAGTGTAAAAAGATTTTGATTATCCTTCATTTATATTTCCTCCAAATAGGTACAGTAGTAACAGTTCATCCATTAAAATTCTGATTATCTATTATTAAAGTATACAATAGTTTTTTAAGATTGTATATTTAAGAAAGATTTTTGTGTAAACTGTTGTTTTGGCAGATGTTTTGTTGACACTTTTATAGTAAAAAGTTATAATTGAATAAAAGTTTTTGTTGAGGAGGAGATTTTTATGGGGAAAAAATACAGGACATTACTAGTAGGAACACAGAGAGCTGTTATTGATGAATTTTTCTTTTCTATGCAGGAACATTTTGATTGTATAACTACCTCTTCTCGTCGTGCGGACATAATTAAACATCTTGATGTTTTTAAACCTGAGATTTTTATTTTATGTGTAAAAGCTGACAGAGAACTGGCGCAAGTTCTTTCTATTATAAAAAATGACTTAAAGAAGCGTAATATAATTTGTGTTGCAGTGGGTGAAGGGGATGAGGTTACAAGTTTTGTAAATGCTATACCGGATATTGCAGATATTGTGCTTAAGAGACCACTTACAAATACAATCATTTTAGAAAAAATAGAAAACTATATTTATGAGAGAGAAAAACTCCGGCTCGAACAGGAGAAAAAAGAGAAAGAATCAGAAAAAGCCGAAAATGAAAATGTTGAAAAGGAAGAGGAAAACCGCAAACATATACTTATTGTAGATGACGATCCAAATATTCTCAAGCTTTTAAAGGCTCAGTTAGAGGATAAATTTAATGTTGCTACAGCAGTTAACGGAAGTCTTGCACTTCGTTTTCTTACAAAGAAGAGTACTGATTTGATTTTACTTGATTATGAAATGCCCGGACAAGGCGGAGATACAGTACTTAGTATCCTGAGAAGAGGTGAAAATACTCAAGATATTCCGGTAATATTTTTGACGGGTGTAACGGATACAGCTAAAATTGCAAAGGTGTTTGCACTTAAACCACAGGGATATCTGCTAAAACCGGTGGATAATCAGAAACTTATGACGGAGATTGGTAAAGTATTGGGGGACTGAGTATGGATAAACTGAAACTTACAGATTTGGTCGAAGAAAATATTCTTCAGGAGATACAGGATGTATACATTTCAAAAAAACGTATAGCTACAAGTATCTGTGATGCGGATGGGGAATATCTTACTGATAATCGTGATGTACAGAGTGATTTTTGTGATAAATACATAAAGAAGTCACCTGAGGGCAGACGTCGCTGCAAGGAATGTGACTGCATCAATGCAGAGAATGCAAAGAATGCAAAGGAGTCTAAAAAAATATCAAAATATAAGTGTCATGCGGGACTTGTGGATTTTTCTGCACCTATCTGTGTCGAGGGGGAACTGTACGGCTTTATCGTTGGAGGTCAGGTTTGTACTGAGCCTTTGTCAAAAGAGCATGTAGAGAAGATTGCTAATGAGCTTGGTATTGATGCAGAAGAATTATATGAGGCTTCTAAACATCTTAATGTATTATCAGAGGAAAAGATAACTGAATTTATAAATGATATAGAAAGTTTTGCGCATGTTATATCTGACATTGCCGGCAATAAATATCAGATGTTAAAGCTTGGGAAAGAAATGGAAGCAGTCAGCCGTATGAAATCTGATTTCCTTGCCAATATGAGTCATGAGATAAGGACTCCTATGAATGCTATTATCGGAATGGCTGATATAGCACTCAGAAAAGATTTGTCAGATGAAGCACGTTCTTATATAACCCAGATTAAGCGTTCAGGAAATGTCCTTCTTAATATTATAAATGATATTCTTGACTTCTCTAAAATCGAATCAGGTAAAATGGATATTTCACTGGTGGAATATTCTCCTATGGTGATGATAAATGATATTGCTAATATTATAAAAACACGTATTGGTGATAAACCGGTAGAGTTTACACTGGATGTTTCTCCGGATATTCCGGGAGAGCTTATGGGTGATGATAAGCGAATAGAACAGGTTATTACAAATCTTAGTAACAATGCTGTCAAATTCACGCATGAGGGGCAGGTTCATATTGAGATGTCATGTGAACAGACAAGTTCAAATATGTATATGCTGAGTGTTTCAGTAGAGGATACAGGCATTGGAATAAAGGAAAAAGATTTAGAGAAAATATTTGAATCCTTCCAGCAGGTTGACAGCAAGAGAAACCGCAATATAGAAGGTTCCGGACTCGGACTTGCCATATCAAGAAGGCTTATAGACCTTATGGATGGAACTATGGAGGTTCAGAGTGTTTATGAAGAAGGAAGTACTTTCTCATTTAAGATTCCTCAGATAATACTGCGTGAGGTAGAACCGGTTAAGGTAAATGATATTTCTGAGATAGATACAGCAAGTCTTGTTACAAACAAATATGTAGAAGTACAGATGGAAAAAGACATTAAACGTCTTGGTGGCAGTTGTAAGGCTCTTTCTGATGACAATGAGTTAAAGACAGAGCTTGAAAGAGGCGTAAAATATATATTTGCAGAGATAAAAGATCTGAGTGATGATAGAATTGAACTGCTTTCAGGATATAAAGGTACCTGTGTAGTGGTATTATTGCACTTTAATGAAGAATTTGTAAGTGATAAATTAAATTATAAGAGTATCAGAAAGCCGCTTTATACATATAATCTTATAAAACTGTTTAATCATGAGACGGTTACTGTGGAGGAAGATGAGGAGTCGATAGTTCAGATTGATTTTATAGCTCCGGATGCAAAGGTTCTGGTAGTGGATGATAATGACACGAATCTTACAGTGGCGGTTGGATTGATGAATCCGCTGCAGATGAATGTTGAGACGGCTATCAGTGGACAAAAGGCAATGGAGATGATTGGTCAGAAGCATTATGATATAATCTTTATGGATCATATGATGCCGGAGATGGATGGTGTTGAGACGACACGTCTTATACGGCGTTTCCATCCGGAATATGATACCGTACCAATAATTGCACTGACTGCAAATGCAATGGAGGGAGCAAAAAGTATGTTCCTGGTTGAAGGAATGAATGATTTTGTGGCAAAACCTATTGAGGCAAAAAATCTGATAGATATGCTGAGACAATGGCTGCCGTCAGAGAAAATTGTTCCTGTAGATCCGGAATCAATGAAATGCTTTGGCGGTGATGAGGAAATAAGTATTCCGGGACTTGATGTGACAACAGCAGTGTCCCGTATTGGAAATACCAGTCTGTATATGGAAGTTCTGAGAAATTATTATAAGACTATTCCAAGATTGACGGCAAGTATTAAGTCACATTATGACAATGGCGAGTGGGAAGGTTATACTATTGATGTACATGCCTTAAAGAGTTCTTCAAGACAGATTGGAGCCATGGAACTTGGCAGTCTGGCAGAGAGTCTTGAGGAGGCAGGAAACCAGAAAGATATAGATACAATAAATCAAAAAACAGAGGAACTGCTTTTGAAATATCAGCAGGTTGGAGAACTTATTGAAGATTATGCCAAAGAAGAGGAGGTTGTCATTTCAGCTTCCGTGGCAGAGGTTTCAACAACAGCAGAAATCTTAGAAGATCTTATGGTGGCTATGGATGACCTTGATGCTACTGCTATGGATGATTGTGTCAGCAGACTTAAAAATTATAAGTTTGAGGATGAGGCAGAGGCTGATTTGATAGGTAAGCTTTTTGAGGCTATTGATATTTTGGATATAGATACTTGTGAAATGCTGGTTCAAAGCTGGAA
>JAFPDA010000109.1 GCA_017425575.1 Lachnospiraceae bacterium
ACAGAACCTGGTTTAGCAAGAACCTGACCACGAACGATCTGATCACGGTTAACACCACGAAGAAGAGCACCAATGTTATCACCAGCCTGAGCCTCGTCTAACATCTTACGGAACATCTCGATACCAGTTACAACTGTCTTACCAACTTCCTCTTTAACACCGAGAATTTCAAGCTCGTCATTAAGGTGAAGTGTACCTCTCTCTACTCTACCTGTAGCAACTGTACCACGACCTGTGATTGTGAATACGTCCTCTACTGGCATAAGGAATGGCTTATCTGTATCACGCTCTGGGTTAGGAATGTACTCATCAACTGTATCCATGAGCTCCATGATCTTGTCTCCCCACTCGCCGTTTGGATCTTCAAGAGCTTTAAGAGCTGAACCCTTAACGATTGGACAATCTTCAAAACCATACTCTTCAAGAGCTTCTGAAACTTCCATCTCTACTAATTCGATAAGCTCCTCATCGTCAACCATATCACATTTGTTAAGGAATACAACGATGTAAGGAACGTTAACCTGACGTGAAAGTAAGATGTGCTCTTTTGTCTGAGCCATAACACCATCAGTAGCAGCAACAACAAGGATAGCACCATCCATCTGAGCAGCACCTGTGATCATGTTCTTTACATAATCAGCATGTCCTGGACAGTCAACGTGAGCGTAATGTCTCTTCTCTGTCTCATACTCAACGTGAGCTGTAGAGATTGTGATACCTCTTTCACGCTCTTCTGGAGCTTTATCAATGTTCTCGAAATCTACAGCAGCGTTACCAGCAACTCTCTCTGAAAGAGTTTTTGTGATTGCAGCTGTTAATGTTGTTTTACCATGATCTACGTGTCCAATAGTACCAATGTTACAATGGGGTTTAGTTCTTTCAAACTTTTCTTTAGCCATTTTTAATTATCCTCCTTTAATAAACCGCTTTACGCAAATTATTACGCTATGAGCACTATTATATTGCAAAACAAATGATTTTTCAAGTGTTTTTGTAATATTACTCATAATAAATACATATTTTTATTACTGTACACACCTATGGGTGTGCACAGCAACGATTTTTTATATATTAGTTAGCATTTTTTGCTGCAAGAACCTTGTCCTGAACGTTCTTAGGTGTCTGTGCATATCTCTCAAAGAACATTGAGTAGTTACCACGTCCCTGTGTTGTAGAACGAAGTTCTGTTGAGTAACCAAACATCTCAGCAAGTGGAACATATGCTTTTACAAGCTTACCACCACCGATGTCTTCCATACCTTCAATCTGACCACGCTTAGCGTTAAGACTTCCGATAACGTCACCCATGTATTCCTCTGGCATTGTTACCTCAACCTTCATGATAGGCTCAAGAAGTACAGGATTTGCTTTCTTCATAGCATCCTTAAATGCCATAGAACCAGCGATATGGAATGCCATCTCACTAGAATCGACTTCATGGTATGAACCATCCCATACAGTAGCATGTACACCGAGTACTGGGAATCCACCAAGGATACCAGCCTGAGCTGCTTCCTCGATACCTTCACCAACAGCAGGGATGTACTCTTTAGGAATAGCACCACCAACTACAGTTGACTCAAACTTGAATGTCTCCTCACCGTTAGGATCCATTGGCTCAAATTTAACTTTACAGTGACCATACTGACCACGACCACCTGACTGTTTAGCATATTTGCTATCAACATCAACAGCAGTTGTAAATGTCTCTTTGTATGAAACCTGTGGAGCACCAACGTTAGCTTCAACCTTAAACTCTCTAAGAAGACGATCTACGATAATCTCAAGGTGAAGCTCACCCATACCAGCGATGATTGTCTGACCAGTTTCCTGATCTGTATGAGCTCTAAATGTAGGATCTTCTTCAGCAAGTTTTGCTAAAGCTTCACCCATCTTGCCCTGACCGTCTTTTGTCTTAGGCTCAATAGCAAGCTCAATAACTGGCTCTGGGAATTCCATAGACTCAAGTATAACCGGATGCTGCTCATCACAGATTGTATCACCAGTAGTAGTAAGCTTGAAACCAACTGCTGCTGCGATATCTCCAGAATATACTTTATCAAGTTCTTCTCTCTTATTTGCGTGCATCTGTAAGATACGTCCTACACGCTCTTTCTTATTCTTTGTTGCATTAAGTACATAAGAACCAGAATTTAATGTACCAGAGTAAACTCTGATGAATGCAAGCTTACCAACGAATGGGTCAGCCATAATCTTGAATGCAAGCGCTGAGAAAGGCTCATCATCAGAAGAATGACGAACAACCTCATTACCCTCTTCGTCAACACCTGTGATATCAGGGATATCAGTTGGGGCTGGCATGTACTCAAGGATAGCATCAAGGAGTTTCTGTACACCTTTGTTTCTGTATGCTGAACCACAGCAAACAGGAACTGCTGTACACTCACATGTAGCTTTACGAAGAGCCTTCTTAAGTTCATCTATTGAAGGCTCCTCACCCTCAAGATACTGCATCATTAAATCATCATCTAACTCACAGATTTTCTCTACAAGCTCTGTATGATATAACTCTGCATCCTCTTTCATATCTTCAGGAATCTCTACGATACTTATATCATCACCCTTATCATCATTGTAGATGTAAGCTTCCATCTCAAAAAGATCAATAATTCCCTTAAAATCATCTTCTTTACCGATTGGTAACTGAAGAACGATTGCGTTCTTTCCTAATCTTTCACGAATCTGATCTACTGCACCGTAGAAGTTTGCACCTAAGATATCCATTTTGTTAATGAATGCCATTCTAGGTACGTTATATGTGTCAGCCTGACGCCATACGTTCTCTGACTGAGGCTCTACACCACCTTTAGCACAGAATACACCTACAGCACCATCAAGTACACGAAGTGAACGCTCAACCTCAACTGTGAAGTCAACGTGTCCCGGTGTATCAATGATGTTGATACGATGTTCTAAAGCACCTTTCTTAGGCTTTGCATGATCTTCCATTGTCCAATGGCAAGTTGTAGCAGCTGAAGTAATTGTGATACCTCTTTCCTGCTCCTGCTCCATCCAGTCCATTGTGGCATTACCTTCATGAGTATTACCAATCTTGTGGTTAACACCAGTATAATATAAGATACGCTCTGTTAATGTTGTTTTACCAGCATCGATATGAGCCATAATACCGATATTTCTTGTTCTCTCAAGTGGATATTCTCTTCCAGCCAAGTCTCCTTACCTCCTAATTTTTTTATTAAATAGTCCTAAATACATCAACAGAAGTGCCGACTATATAGAGTAGCACTTCTGTTTCAGTATACAAATTATCAATTACATTTTTCAGAAGATTACCAACGGTAATGAGCAAATGCTTTGTTTGCCTCTGCCATTTTGTGCATATCTTCTTTCTTCTTAACTGCTGCTCCTGTATTGTTTGCAGCATCTAAAATCTCATTAGCGAGTCTTTCCTTCATAGTCTTCTCGCCTCTCTTACGAGAGTAAAGAGTAAGCCAACGAAGTGCTAAAGCCTGTCTTCTATCTGGTCTTACCTCGATAGGCACCTGATATGTTGCTCCACCGATACGTCTTGCTTTAACCTCAAGCTGTGGCATGATGTTATTCATTGCTTCCTCAAATACTTCAACAGCGTCCTTACCAGACTTCTCTGCGATTTCTTCAAAAGCACCGTATACTATTTTCTGAGCAACACCCTTCTTACCATCAAGCATAATGTTGTTGATTAACTTTGTAACAACCTTATTTTTGTAAACAGGATCTGCTAATACGTCTCTTTTCTGTATATGTCCTTTACGTGGCACGTTACTTCCCTCCTTAACAATATAATTAATTCATCGGTACTCACGATGTTCTGTGTCCGCACCAGGTTAATTTAAGATGAAATTAATCCGGCACTTCTCCAAATTAGTTGAATATTACTTCTTAGGTCTCTTTGCTCCATATTTTGAGCGACCCTGTTTTCTGTTTGCAACACCTGCAGTATCAAGTGTACCACGTACGATATGATATCTTGTACCTGGTAAGTCCTTTACTCTACCACCACGGATAAGTACAACGCTATGCTCCTGTAAGTTATGTCCCTCACCTGGGATATAGCTTGTTACTTCGATACCGTTTGAAAGACGAACTCTGGCTGTTTTTCTAAGAGCTGAGTTAGGTTTCTTAGGTGTAGCAGTACGAACTGCAGTACAAACACCTCTCTTCTGTGGAGAGCTCTGAGCTACAACTTTCTTGTTAAGAGAGTTATAAGTGTACTGAAGCGCAGGAGAATTAGACTTCTTTGCAGAAACCTTTCTTCCTTTTCTTACTAACTGGTTAAATGTTGGCATTAATTTCACCTCCTATTTTTATAGTCAACAATGTATGTTTTACGTCAAAAACGCACACTCACTCATTATATATTGTGACTGTGCGTTTGTCAATGCCATTTTTTAACTTTTTTTACTAAGTTTTATTTTTTGTATTTTTGAATCAGTTACAAGATAATATCTGTTTCTTTTTTCAGATGGAAAAACCTTCAAAACTTTCCCATCTATATCAGTTGAAAATTTCTTTACCCCATTAAGCCTAAAGATTGTACAGCCAGAAGCCGAATTAAGTATTATCTCGTTTGTATTATACAGTTTAACTTCTGTATATTCATCAGAAAACTCCATATCAAGCACCATTTTCCCTTTCATATCGAATACATTCATTCTGTATGGCTTCGAGGTGCTGCCTGTGGCAAGTATAACACCCGTGTATTCACTATTGCAAAAGGCACTCTTTATAGTTTCCTTAAAATTTTTATGATAGACTTCCTCGGGCTTTTTCATCTCTCCCCAGATCTGGAAACCATCATCCGCAAATATACATATATTATTTTCTCCTAGATATCTTATATCTGAAACTATCTTGTCATCATAATTCTTTGCACCAACCAGACAATTTGTGTTTTTTCCTACATCTGAGAAATTATAAAATGCAACCCTGCTCTGTACCTGTCCACCTGTTATACATACATAAGTTGCCGCAAGATTCATTCCATCAGCTGAAAGATCCATGCATACAAGATATCCCTCATCAACATTTGTCGGTATCTCAACAAGAAGTTTATCTGAGATATCATACGGATTATATATGTTTATCACATTGGAACTCTCCTGTTCAAGAGCCACTGCAACAATTCCCTGTGAAGAAACACAGGCCTGGACTATAGGATAATCTGTAGAAATCTCTTTCCCTGTATCCTCTCCATTATATATAGAAACTGTCTTTCCACCTATATCTGCTACGACAACATATTTACCCGATATATCCACAGCAGGCTCAATCATATCATAACTTCCATTCCAAATTATGTTTCCAGAAGAATCAAGCGCTGATATTCCATCTCTGCTATATTTTATCATCTTATTCTGATATGCTTCATATTTTACATTTCCACTCGTCGTAACACTGGTACTCTCTAACACCTCATACGAATTGTATTTTTTATTGAGAAACAGATTCACTCCGAGAACAAATATTCCAATAGCTATAAGAATACATATAGCACATGTTACTATAAATATCCTTCTTTCCCTTCGTGTCTCTGTCACCATAAATACATCCTGTGACCTTCCCACAAAACTTTCCATTGTAATCTTCCTCTCAATTATTCATTCTCATAAGTATATAGCATAAGAAAAAGTTTAGCAAGCAAAAGCCCTACGACATTACTATCTCTAAAATTGTAACTATTAAGAACCAAAAGTCACCGAACGCCTGTAAACAGTTACTTAAAATTCAGGCAGGATAATGCACTCTCCTTCATATATTCTGTCAGAATCGGTTATTCCGTTAGCTTTCATAACACCTTTTAAATAATCAAAAGAATGATACTGTTTCCAGACTATCTGGCTCAAAGTATCTCCAGAACTTACAACATAACTCTGATAATCCCCGCTGTAACCTTTCTCCGTGAGCCCGGCTGATGATGCAGATGTTGTTCTTGCTGCATTTCTTCTATTTCTTTTATTTTTCCTGTTTCTCTTAACCTTATGCGAAGTTTTCTGTGCTGCTGTCTGTTTTGGAGACGCCGTAGCATTTGTGTCAGACATTACCTGCTGCACATCCTGTTTTACATTTTTTACAACAGGTGTGGCCGAAGGGTAAAACCAGTTATTTTTTTCAGACATAGTTTCTTCTGCCTGCTTACTATTTATATAACCTTCAACACTACTCATGGAATTTTCAAGATTTTCAATCTTTCCAACACTCTCTATAAGTACATTTACCCCCAGAAATAATACTACCATCATAATAAGACCGATCCCGCAGGCTACATGTTTTGTCTGTATTACTTTGTTTTTTTTATTCTTCTCTATCACCTTTCTCACATTCTCTGTAACCTTGTCCTGATAACCTGCTTCAATACTTTTTGCCGTTCCTTCAGATATCATAAAATCCTGCATCTGTGGATTTTTTTCATAATATACTATAAAACCACTTTTTTCTGTAAACTGCGAATCATTCCATTCAAATATCTTCTCTTCATGTTCAGTTATATCTGATACAAATAATACCATTCCCTCTCTTGCAAAATATTTTTTATGTATCTGCTTTATAGCAGCATCCATTTTACTGTTCCACATGCACACACCACATCCCCATCCCAGAATATCTGCCTCAGGGAAATTTCTATGCATACTCTCATAAATAGAATTCCATTTTTCACTATCCAGTGACATTACATTTTCACCCAAATCACAGTCAACAGATACCGCTCCATAGATAAAATTACAGTTTTCAGCCTCCTTTATACCGTGTCTTCCCAAAAGGATTACAATAGATTTTTCGTGTTTATCCACAAAAATCTGTCTTATATATGTCATTACATAGTCTTCAATATAAATCTTTGTTCCATCTGCACACTCACCCATCTGTCTGATATTTCCCGGTAATCTGTCAAATACATAATTCTCTTCCACAATATTTCCTCCATTTCAACTGGCATCCTGAATCTTAACAATCCACAGCCTTCTTTAATATTTTTATGCATTTTAACACTGGAAATCTGCCATTTTTGTCGAAACAGAAACATGGTACAAAAAAAGAACAGATCACTTCACATATCTGTTCTTCCTTCTAATGCTTTATATAATGTCACTTCATCAATATACTCAATATCTCCCCCAGATGGAACTCCACTGGCAATACGACTCACCTTTATACCTATAGGTTTAACCAGCTTGCTTATATAAGTAGCCGTTGTATCACCCTCAAGGTTTTTGTTGGTGGCAACTATAACCTCATCAACATCGCCCTGCAGCCTTACCATAAGTTCACTTAATCTTATATCAGAAGGGCCAATTCCTGCCATAGGAGATATAGCTCCATGCAAAACATGATATACACCTTCAAATTTTCCGGTTTTTTCATATGCTGCCAAATCTCTCGGATTTTCCACCACCATTATCTGTCTGTGGTTTCTTTTTTCATTTGCACATATAGGACAGATATCTCCATCTGTATAAGTACAGCATTGCTTACAGTATCTCACATTCTTCTTTGCACTTGTCATCGCTCCTGCAAGACCGGCAACCTGGTCTTCAGGCATGTTCAGAATAAAAAACGCAAGACGCTGCGCAGTCTTTGAACCTATTCCGGGCAGTCTTGAAAGCTGTTCAACAAGATTACTTATCTGGGAACTATAAAACTCCATACTCCTACCTCTTAATTAAAATAATCCTCCGAGTCCGCCTGTAAGCTGAGACATAACTGCAGCATTTTCCTCTTCCATCTTGCGAAGCGCTTCATTTGTAGCTGCTACTATAAGATCCTCAAGCATTTCTATATCATCAGGATCTACTACTTCCTCTGAAAGTTTTACCGATAAAACTTCTTTTTTACCAGATACCTTTACAGTTACGGCACCACCGCCTGCTGTAGCCTCCCATACTTTTTCCTCAAGTTCTTTTGTTTTCTCTTCCATCTGCTTCTGCATACGCTGAGCCTGTTTCATTAAATTATTCATATTGCCAGGCATTGCACCACCTGGAAATCCACCTCTTCTTGCCATTATAGCCTCCTGTTTTCATTTTTATTTACTTATATTCTATATCAAACTTTATCGAATCTGACAAATCCACAAACTGTTCATCCATTTCTTTTGCAACTGTACGGGTTGTAATCTCGATATCCTTACCGGTCATATTAGTTATTATAGTCTTTAAACTTTCAAGATTTTTACCATTGTCCTGAGTAAAGTACCCCTCATCTATTGGATTTGTAAACTGAAGGATAAGCTCCCCATCATCCGACGCTACCTTTTTCGCTGAAAAAAGCATGGTCTGTTCAACCCTTGCACACTGATGAACAATATTCTGCCAGTTTCTTATAACCGCTTTTACATCCTCGGCAACCGCCTTGGGTATAATCACAGCTTTCTTTTCTTCTGTTTTTTCAACTGATACAGCCACATTGTCTGCCACTGAATCATTTCTGACAACAATTCCCTGCTCAATCTTATCTTCAAGAGCCTCTATCCTTGAGATTATCGCTGACATATCCTGTTCTGTATCCATCTGAGGCTTACAAAGCCTGATAAATACAATCTCTGAAAGCACCCTTTTCTGTGCAGAATAACGAAGCTGATTCGATAACTCTGACAATATACGAATATACCTCATCAAAACATCTGCGTCAACCTTTTTTGATTCTGCAAGCATATTTTCAAACTGCTCTGTTGAGACATCAACTATGTCCTTTCCATTTTCAGAGACAGATATAATCATCAGATTTCTTATATACCAGATAAACTCATTTACAAACTGGTTTATATCCCTGCCCGCTGTCATCATCTCGTCAATAAGACTTACACATCCTATAACGTCACCCGCAACCACAAAGTTAAACATCTTTGAATATACCTGGGTATCCACTGCTCCAAGCACATCAAGCACATTATCATATGTAAGTTTCTGTCCAAGATAAAATGCTATACACTGATCAAGAAGACTCAGTGCATCTCTAAGCGAACCATCTGCTGCCTTTGCCACATATCTGAGAGCCTTTTCTTCTGCTTCAACATTCTCTTTGTCAACAAGTTCACGAAGTCTTTCCGCTATCGTATCTATGGATATCCTTCTGAAATCATACCTCTGACATCTTGACAATATAGTTATCGGTATCTTATGAGCCTCTGTTGTGGCAAGTATAAATATAACATACTCTGGCGGCTCCTCAAGAGTTTTAAGCAGTGCATTAAAAGCTCCTGTTGAAAGCATATGCACCTCATCTATGATATAAACCTTATATTTGCCTTCTGTCGGAGAATACTGTACCTCATCTATAATATCTCTTATATTTGCCACACCGTTGTTGGAAGCCGCATCAATCTCAATCACATTCATCGATGTCTGGCTGTTTATCTTACGGCACATGGCACATTCATTGCAAGGGCTTCCGTCAACCGGATTTTCACAATTGACAGCCCTCGCAAGAATTTTTGCAACTGTAGTCTTTCCTGTACCACGTGTTCCACAAAACAGATATGCATGCCCTATACGATCTGTTTTTATCTCATTCTTTAAAGTTGTGACAATATGCTCCTGTCCTTTTACATCTTCAAACTCAACCGGTCTGAACTTTCGATATAGTGCCGTATAAGACATTTTTCCTCCATTCTGTTAATCTCCAAAACATATTCCGAGTCCTTTTGCTTCCTTGATTATAGAAGAATCAGGCTCAACCATTTTAAGTTTTCCTGCTACTTCTGATAATGGAACAGGAATAGTTTCTCCATTTTTAAGACCAACCATATAACCATATTTTTCATCAATTATAAGTCTTGCCGCTGCTGCACCAAGTCTGCTTGAGATTACCCTGTCGTAAGGACATGGTTCTCCACCTCTCTGTGTATGTCCCGGAACTGTAATTCTGACTTCCTGACCAGTCTTCTTATTTATCTCCTCTCCAATCTGATAAGATATGGACGGATATATATTTGCCTTTCTTTTTGCTTTAAGCTCTTTTTTGCTAAGTGCCGCATCCTCCTTTGATATAGCACCCTCGGCCACAGCGAGAATAGAAAAACGTTTACCCTGCTTGGCTCTCTTATCAAGTGCTTTTACAACTGAGTCTATATCGTATGGTATCTCTGGAATAAGTATTATGTCTGCACCGCCGGCAATTCCTGCATGCAATGTAAGCCATCCAACTTTATGTCCCATAACCTCTACTATAAATACTCTTCCGTGTGAAGCTGCTGTTGTATGAATACAGTCAATCGCATTTGTAGCAATATTTACTGCACTCTGAAAACCAAATGTAATATCAGTTCCCCATATATCATTATCTATTGTCTTAGGGAGAGTGACTACATTACAGCCTTCCTCACTTAAAAGATTAGCAGTTTTGTGAGTTCCATTTCCACCAAGTATAACAAGACAGTCAAGTCCCCATTTTTTATAATTGTCTTTCATTGCCTTAACCTTGTCAAGACCATTCTCATCAGGTTCTCTCATCTTCTTAAAAGGCTGTCTCGATGTTCCTATTATAGTTCCGCCTTCTGTAAGTATACCAGAGAAATCTTCAGGCTTCATCTTTCTGTAATTTCCATAAATAAGACCTTTATATCCTTCAAGAATACCATATATCTCAACATCTTTTGAATAAGCCTGATATAAAGTCTTTGCAACACCCCTCATAGTAGCATTTAAGCTCTGGCAATCTCCACCACTAGTCAAAAAACCAATTTTCTTCATAATGACCACCTTTCCCGTTAAAACAACATTTTAACTCAAGCAACAAAATACATTAATCTCACATACCGCAATCTGCGATACAAATAATAATAAAAAATGCTGTTTTTGCATTTTTTACAGTTTCTTCATAAAATCTGTCTCATCAGTATTCTCAAGCTCTTTCTCTCTTTTTTCAGTATATCCCCACTTTTTATTAACTATGTAATTAACCAGCAGATATCCGATTATTATAACTACTGTCATTATCAAAAAAACCGGAACTGAAATTATATTTCCTTCATCCATAAATTTTATTTCTCCTGGACAGATATCTATAACACAAACGGCTATCTGCATCTTCTGTGCAAACAACCGTTTATATATCTAAATAACAACAATACTATCTGAGTTTCCAAATATCCTCTTCATACTGTGCAATAGTTCTGTCTGATGAGAAGAAACCTGCTTTAGAAATATTGACAAGCATCTTTTCTGCCCATTTCTGTCTGTCTTCATAATCAGCGAACACCTGCTCTTTAACTCTGATATAATCTTTTATATCTATCAGAGTCATAAACCAGTCTTTTGTGACAATCTCCATATAAAGACGTATAAGACTCTTCTTATCACCTACTGCAAAGAGTTCCTTGCTTATTATAAAGTCAACAAGTTTTGCAATCTCAGGATCAGTATCATAAATCTTTTCTGAAGAATAATCTCCCTTTGCATAATGTTCAATTATACTCTCACTTGACTCACCAAAGATATAAATATTGTCATCACCTACAAACTGATGTATCTCAACATTAGCTCCATCCTCTGTTCCAAGAGTTACTGCACCGTTAAGCATAAATTTCATATTGCCTGTACCAGAAGCTTCTTTTGAAGCAAGTGATATCTGCTCTGAAACATCTGCTGCCGGAATAACTTTCTCTGCATAGGTAACATTATAATTCTCAAGCATAACAACCTTAAGATATGGACTAACCTCCGGATCATTTGCAATCACTTCTGAGAGACAGATAATAAGATGAATTATATCCTTGGCAATTGTATATGCAGGAGCAGCCTTTGCACCAAATATCATTGTGATAGGTGTCTTTGGCTTGTTGCCGGCCTTGATATCCATATATTTATAAATAATATAAAGCGCATTCATCTGCTGGCGTTTATACTCATGAAGTCTCTTAACCTGAACATCTATTATAGAATTTTCATCAATTACAACGCCTGCCTTCTCTGCAAGATATTCTTTAAAATCAGTTTTCTTCTTTTTCTTAATAGCAAGAAGTTCATCAAGAACTGCCTTATCACCTGCAAACTGTGCCAGTTTTTCAAGTTCCTCTGCATTTTTCTTATATCCGTCACCAATTTTTGAAGTAATAAACTCAGAGAGCTCATGATTGCAGTGAAGAAGCCATCTTCTGAAAGTAATACCGTTTGTCTTATTATTAAATTTATGTGGATAAATATCATAGAATGGTTTAAGCTCACTTTCTTTGAGTATCTGTGTATGAAGAGTAGCAACACCATTTACACTGTATCCGTAATGAATATCAATATGAGCCATGTGAACACGGTTCTCATTATCAATGATAGCTAATCTAGGATCACTGTATTTCTCTTTTACTTTCACATCAAGCATCTTGATTATAGGCATAAGATGCGGAACAACCTTCTCAAGATACCATACAGGCCATTTCTCAAGAGCCTCTGCAAGAATTGTATGGTTAGTATATGCACACATTCTTGATACAATATCAATAGCTGCATCCATATTAATTCCACGCTTAACAAGAAGTCTGATAAGCTCTGGTATAACCATAGTAGGATGTGTATCATTTATCTGAACAACAGCATAATCAGGAAGGTCATATAAATTACTTCCCTTCGCAACTGCTTCATCAATGATAAGCTGTGCCGCATTACTTACCATAAAATACTGCTGGTAAATTCTTAAAAGCTGTCCCTGATAATCACTGTCATCTGGATATAAGAAGAGTGTTAAGTTCTTTCTTATATCGTTTTTATCAAAATATATATTATTATCATTTACAATTGAATCATCTACTGTATCAAGGTCAAAAAGCTTAAGTGTATTGCACTTATTGTCATAACCTGTTACATCAATCTCATACATAACAGATTTTACCCTTAAGTCTCCAAATATTACCTCATAGCTTTTGTCTGTGCGACGAAGCCAGCTCTTATCAGTAATCCATGGATTTTTCACTTCTTTCTGAAGGTTGTCCTTAAACTCCTGCTTGAAAAGTCCCATATGGTAGTTAAGTCCAACACCATCACCCTGAAGACCTAAAGTTGCTATTGAATCAAGAAAACATGCTGCAAGACGTCCAAGTCCACCATTTCCAAGAGAAGGTTCATTCTCTATCTCTTCTATCTCAGAAATATTTTTCCCATTTCCGGCAAGAGCTTCTGCAACCTGATCATATATTCCAAGATTGATAAGATTGTTTGACAAAAGCTTTCCAATAAGAAACTCTGCTGAAATGTAATAAAGTTTCTTTTTGCCCTGAATTTTTCCTTTCTCCTGCATCATCTTCTTTGTAAGTTCAAGCAAAGAATAATAAATTTCCTCATTGCTGCCCTTTTTGGCAATCTCTGTGATTTCATTTTCGTACATAAACAATAATACCTCTCTTTCTGATTTTATATTGTAAACTCCTGGTTTGTTGTTGTCCTGACTTTTACTATTCCTGTATCAACAGAAAAATAAACAGTTCGTCCAACATCTCCTCCCACCATCTCAGAGACAATAGGAATCCCCAGTTTCATAAGCTGAAATTTAGTTTCCCTTATATTAGATGTTCCTATATCTGCATTTCCATTATGCATTGCAAAATCAAACATTTTGGCTCCACCAATGATTTTTGCTTTCAGTCTGTTAGTGTCAGCTCCGCGTCTGCAAAGTGCCTTGTATAGTTGTGGTATCCCCGAATCAACATAACGGTTAAATGGAAATATAATGCCCTCGTTCGTCGCCTGTGGCAGCATTGCATGAAGCATTCCGCCAATCTGCCTGCTCTCATCATATATACATATCCCCACGCATGAACCAAGTGCATATGTAACCAGTTCATCATCACCGATTCCAGTTTTCATGTCTGCCATTCCAACAATAATCTGACCCATAGATTCCCTTTCTCCCCCATAAAGCTGCCAAAGTATGCAAATCCATACTCTTTCTCCACTCAACTTATGTGGTACATCCATTTTACTACATATCTCCACAAAATGCACCTATATATACAAACTTTTTTCACTCAAAGCGAAGACAATTCAGACATATTTTATAAAAAACGCGTAAAAATAAAAATATCTCCATAAGAACTGCCGCGAATTTAGTACAACGAAAATTAAATACTTACCATATTTGCGTAGAATATTTTTGCAAAAGCGTGTCCTCGAGGAGATATTTTATGCATCATGTCATAACTGAATTTTCCGAATTATATTGCATGAAGATTTTTAAGTGATATGTCCATTATAGGAGCTGAATGAGTAAGTGCTCCACTTGAAACATAATCAACTCCTACATCTATCATGTTTTTAATATTTTCCTTTGTCACATTTCCTGAACACTCAGTAAGTGCTCTTCCATCAATAATCCTGATAGCCTCTTTCATTTCATCCGGTGTCATATTGTCAAGCATGATAATATCTGCACCTGCATCTGCTGCCTCTCTTACCATATCAAGATTCTCAACCTCAACTTCAATCTTATGAACAAATGAAGCATATGATTTTGCCATCTGTACAGCCTTTGTAATACTTCCTGCTGCACCAATATGATTATCTTTAAGCATAACACCATCAGAAAGATTATATCTGTGGTTACTTCCGCCACCAACTTTTACAGCATACTTTTCAAATATTCTCATATTCGGAGTTGTTTTTCTTGTATCAAGAAGAGTTGTCTTACTACCCTCAAGAAGTTTTACAATACTGTTTGTATATGTAGCAATTCCACTCATTCTCTGGAGATAATTTAAAGCTGTTCTCTCCCCTGACAAAAGAGCTCTTATATCTCCTGTAACAACAGCCATAAGCTGACCATTCTTAACAAAGTCACCCTCATTTACTTTCATATCAAATTCTACTGTATCATCAAGAAGTTCAAATACTCTCTTAAATACACCAAGTCCTGCTATAATTCCATCTTGTTTGCAGATAAGGTCAACTGTTCCTTTCTGATACTCAGGCATAACACAATTTGTAGAGAGGTCTTCACTTGTTATATCCTCCTCAAGCGCCATGCGTATATATCTGTCTGCATTTATCTTTAATGTAATCGGATCATTCATGTCTTTTTTTCTCCTTTTCTATCTCTTCTAATATAATTTTTTTGTAATCTTCTTTTATCTTATCAATATCATTATAATCTGAAATATTATATTTGTTCTCAAACAGTTCTTCATCGAGCAATTCTTCATCTGTAATATCTTTCTTTATAGCATCTGCTGCCCTCTCTGCAAAAACCATCGACTCAAGCAGGGAATTACTTGCCAGTCTGTTTTTTCCATGAACTCCATTACACGAAGTCTCACCAATGGCATAAAGATTGTTCATAGATGTCATGCTGTCACTGTTTACATCTATTCCCCCCATAAAATAATGCTGCGCCGGTACAACAGGGATGCATTCGTCTATAGGATTATATCCCTCAGACAGACACTGCTCAAGTATATTAGGAAAATGACTTCTTATCTCTTCTTCTGGAATATTTTCCATAGAAAGCCATACATAAGGCATATCATCTTTTTCCATCTGCTTCCTTATCTCCGCTGTAACAACATCTCTCGGAAGAAGCTCATCACAAAATCTTTCCTTATCTTTATTAAGAAGAATTGCTCCCTCTCCTCTCACCGATTCAGATATAAGAAATCTTCTGCCACTTTTTTCAGAATAGAGAGTTGTCGGATGAATCTGAATATAATCTATATTCTTCATATGTATATTATGTTTATATGCTATGGCGAGTGCATCACCGGTAATATGTCTGAAGTTTGTTGAATGTTTGTAAAGACCACCAAGTCCGCCACAGGCAAGCACTGTATACTTAGCTCTTATAGCATAGATATTATTTTCTTTATCAGCCACCACTATACCATAACATTTGTTTGTACTATTCTCATCACATACTATATCAAGCATGGATGTATACTCTATTATCTCAATATTCTTTCTTTTCTTTGCATTTGCTAAAAGCTTACTTGTAATCTCTCTGCCTGTTATATCTTTATGAAAAAGTATTCTTGGCTTGCTGTGACCACCTTCACGCGTAAAAGCAAGCTCATCTCCGTTCATTTCAAAGTCAACACCATACCCAATAAGTTCTTCTGCAACCTTACGCGAAGTATTTATCATAATCTCAACAGACTCTGTATTATTTTCATAATGACCAGCTCTCATAGTATCTTCGAAATACTCGTCAAAATCATCATCACTGCGCAGCATGCACATTCCACCCTGCGCCAAAAACGAATCACTCTTATCTGCAACTTCTTTCGTAACCATTGTTATTTTTACATTTTCCGGAAAATGTAATGCACAAAAAAGCCCTGCGGCTCCTGTTCCTACAATAACAACATCAGTATCTTTTAACATCCTAATCTCCATTCCGCCGCTATTTTCACGACACTAACAGCAGCAAAACAACATTTTTAAATTCTGTTTGTCGTCTCTGCTATTCACTTTTATCCTGATAGTTTTAAACTATCAACTAATCTTATCAAGTATAGCATACTCACGTTTTTATGACAAGTTTCTGTTAGCATTTACTTACTGTTCCCCTGAACTGTTGTTACAGTACAGACCCTGTCTGCACTGTAACGATTTTGTCCATGCTTCGCATTCTAAATGGCCAAAATCCGAAGCCAGAAGACTTTCATATACCTGTGTACAGTAACGAACTGTTATCTCTGCCTTATCTTACAATTGATTTTTTCATCTGTATACTGTATAATATGTACATATTGAGTGATTTTATATTTACTTTATTTATTAAAAACGAGAGGGATTATTATCAATGGACATAAGAGACTATATAGATATTGATGAATTAAAAAACATACTTGATACATTTACAAACACTACGGGGATTGCTGCCATCGCTATTGACACTAAAGGCGAATACATAGTTGAACCTGGCACTTTAAGCAATGTAAGTTCTGAATACGCAGCAAATTCACAGGACGTTGCCAAAAAATCTGCTACTGATTTTTCTGTTGATATCATTGTTAACGATGAAAAGGCTGGTTCAGTTTTTGGTGGTATTGTTGATGGTTATGATACTCCTTGTGCATCTAATATAAGTTATGCTGAGAAACTTATCCAGAAACTTTTAAACAATTATGTTGCACTTGTTTCTTCAAATACTACAAATGATGGAAAGCTTAGCAAACTTCAGGAAGAAATCAATCATTCAACAGAAATCATACAGAAGATAAATACAAATACACACTCTCTTAAATCTATCGCTAATAAGCAAAAGATGCTCTCTCTTAACGCTTCTATCGAAGCCGCAAGAAGCGGTGAGGCTGGTGTAGGTTTTGCAGTAGTAGCAAAGAGTATGGGTGAACTTTCTTCTCAGTCAGCTACTATTTATGGTGATATCGATAAATCTGTTATCGAAGTTACCGAGTCAATTGAAAAACTCGCTTCTCTTTTTGAGAACTAGTATAACCCACGGCAATTAACGGCCTGTTTCACTTGTCTAAATTTCCATCTGCTGCGTTGTCGTCAATCGACGATGCCACCGCATCGCCTCATTCCTCCGCCTTGCAGAATGAAAATTTATCCTGCGTGAAACAT
>JAFPDA010000110.1 GCA_017425575.1 Lachnospiraceae bacterium
GCAAGCTGCTTTCTTAATTCTTCTATTATGGCATCTTTTTCTGTCAACTGAACTTCTTTCTGAATCAACTGGACTTCTTTCTGAGTCAACTGCTCTTCCTTCTCTTTTATTATAACAGCAGTACGTGCTCTCTCTTGTTCTATTCCTTGTTCTCTTCCCTCATTTATCAGTCTGTCAAGCAATTCACACATATTATCCGCCTCCTTATAACCATCATATTTTAATATATCTGTATATCTGACATCTCCGGTAACTGCTTTCAAAAGCTTCAATATCTCATCTATATGAGTTATTTTGGTGGTATCTCTCTCGATATTATTCGAGCCAAGCCTCTTATCCCTGAAAAACTTTGCAACAATCTTAAAGTCACTTGTCATCATGTCTATCTGTTCTTCTGACAGCCACGCTATCTCAAATATATGCACCCTGTAATCATTTACAAATTTCTCCAGGCCTTCGGGTATGTCTAAAATTTCTTTCAAAGTATCTGATTCATTCCAGTGTCTGTCTGTTCCAAAATACAACACTATCGTTATAACAGGGCATATATCATTGTATGCTTTTTTTATTTTTGAAACATATTCTTTTTCTGTTATTCTACCCTCATTTCTCAATTTTTGCAATTTTCTTTTCTCTGATGCCAAATTAAGTAACTGCGACCTGTACGATGCCCCATCATATCCCATAACTCTCAGCGGCATAAATTTTTCCACTGCTGTCTGGTTTTCGATTCCAAACATCGACAGCGAGACATTATTCTTAAGCCATTTTTTAGTTACATCTCTCTCAAGTTCATGTAATCTGCCATCTTCTGCCTTGTACTGTGAATGAACTATACTCTCGGAGAGTTCATCTTCTTTTATACGCCTCTCGCCATTAAAAACAAGTACATTAAATATATCGGCAAATACGTCCGGATAATCCTCCAGCAATTTCTCTGTTATGTCTTTTTCGCCCATCTTTCGCCTTTCTTATAAATACACTTTTGTTGTTCTGTGAAACCGGTTACCACAATTTACATATATCATTTTAAGTTACACATTAAACTTATCACATGAATAGTTATTTGTAAACATTTTATTTCATACGTATCACAAAAACATAGTCAGACAACAAAAGAATTTCACTTGCAAGACTCTCGCACAGAACACGCCCGCTTAAGCGGCATAATGCAGTCTTTCATATAAAGAAAAACCTCCCTTCTTGGCAAATAAGTGTTTTTATCAGTTCACTTATCTGTCAAAAAGGGAGTTTATCAATTTTTAATATAACAGATATTTCTTATAAATCAAATACCTAATCAAGCTCAAATAAAAGTATAGAGTTCATCTTAAGCGTTGTAATATTATTGATTCTGGTATGCTGCAAGCTGCTTTCTTAATTCTTCTATTATGGCATCTTTTTCTGTCAACTGAACTTCTTTCTGAATCAACTGGACTTCTTTCTGAGTCAACTGCTCTTCCTTCTCTTTTATTATAACAGCTGTACGTGCTCTCTCCTGTTCTATTCCTTGTTCTCTTCCCTCATTTATCAGTCTGTCAAGCAATTCACACATATGCATATATGTCTATCAGCATATCTCTGCGCCAGTCGGCATCTTCTTCTCTGGTGTCATAAGAGCAAGATTTCCCTCTGCATCCTCTGCACAAAGA
>JAFPDA010000111.1 GCA_017425575.1 Lachnospiraceae bacterium
ACAAGTGGTGCAACAGACAAGATAAATGATATTTTAGAGACTCTGAAAGCTCATGCAGATAAGGTAGGAGTTGCTGTGTCAGGCTTGGACACCGTCTGTGAACATCAGAGAGAGCTTATTATGGCAACTGGAGAGCAGTTTAAGACAATTGATGCAAACATCTCGGAGATGGTTGGAAATATTGTTGAGCAGGCTGAATATCTTGAGAGGATTAATGAAAATAATTCTCAGATAGCAAGCAGTATTGAGGCGACAAGTGCAGCTACTGAGGAACTTACTTCAAGTAGTGAGGTGACAAAAAATATGACCCGTGAATCCATGGAAGGAACACAGGCCATGACCAAATTCTTAAATGAAATTCTAGTAGAGGTTAATAAGCTTGAGGAAATGTCAGGTCAGTAATTAACCTCTGAGCAAAAGCTCTTTTTCCACGATTTTATTATCCTTGATGTAGAATCGTGGAACTCTTTTACTTACGGCACAGGTGAGCTCATAAGGAATAGTTTGAGCCATCTGTGCCATTTTGTTTATAGAGTTCTTTTTTCCGAAAATTTCAACTTCACTTCCCACATCTACAGAAGGTTTACCAGTGAGGTCAATCATACACATATCCATACATATCTTTCCGCGGATACACGCAGGACCTTCCTTGGTCATAAGGGAGTATTTGTTTGACAGACATCTGAAAAATCCATCTGCATATCCATAAGGAACTACACCAATTCTTGTTGTATCTGTGGTTTTAAATATTCCACCATAGCTTATTGCAGTCCCGGCTGGATATATCTTTATAGTGCTTACTGTTGTTTTTAATGTCATTACAGGCTTTAAGCCAAGCTCGTCAGCAAATTCACCATATCCATATAATAGAAGTCCAGGTCGTACCATATCGAGCCATGTTTCAGGATACTTGGCAACTGCGCCTGTGTTTGCACAGTGTTTGATTTCGAATTTATGTCCCAGTTTATTTTCTACTTCATTTATAACATCACAGAATAATTTGAACTGATGCTTAGTGTATTCTGCATTTTGGTCGCCAGCTTCGTCTGATACAGCAAAGTGGGTAAAAATTCCTTCGGCATATAATCCTGGAAGAGAGCAGCCGTGGCATATTCCATCCACACCATTTTCGAAGAAATCATTATCGCATAGATAACCAAGCCGTGACATTCCTGTATCAACTTTGATATGTATCTTAAGTGTCCCGTTTGCTTTCACTGCCTCTTCACTGTATTCAAGAGCTTTTGCCTTACAGGTTACAGCCTGGGTAATATTGTATTCAATAAGGCGCGATACCTGTTCTCTTGGAGTGTGTCCAAGAATTAAAATAGGCATTGTTATATCGTTTTTTCTAAGCTCGATAGCTTCATCTATACTGCTGACAGCCAGATAGTCAGCACCCAAATCCTGTAACAGTCTGCTTATCTGTACAGAGCCGTGACCATATGCATCTGCCTTTACAACTCCCAAAAATTTGACATTTTCTCCAATACGTTTTTTTAATGCGCTATAGTTATGGGCCAGTGTATCTAAATCTATTTCAATCACTTTCATTTTTAATATATTCTAAAATGTCTCCAGGTTGACAATCTAACGCTTCACAAATTGCATTTAACGTGGAAAAACGTATCGCACTCACTTTTCCTGTTTTAATTTTGGATAGATTTATATTTGCA
>JAFPDA010000112.1 GCA_017425575.1 Lachnospiraceae bacterium
AAGGTGGAGCTTATGGTGTTGGATGCAGATTTAACAGAGAGGGAGATGGGTATTTTACCTCTTACAGAGACCCTAACCTTTCTTCAACACTTGAAGTATATAGAAAAGCTGTTGAGTATCTCAGAAATTATGATGCTGATGAGAGAGAGATTACAAAGACTATAATAGGAACAATGAGCAGCATAGACACACCGCTTACACCTTCAATGAAGGGGAAGAGGTCTCTTAATGCCTATATTAAGAGAATATCTTTTGATGAGCTTCAGAAAGAAAGAGATGATGTGCTTGCATGCAGTCTCGAGGATATAAGAAAGGCTGCAGATGTAATAGAAAAAGTTGTAAGTAAAGATAATATATGCGTAATAGGAAATGAGAAACACATAAAAGATGAGGCTGAGCTTTTTGACAATATAAGTGTATTGTCATAAAAGTCTGCAATATAGCGGTTTGGATTTGTTCATTTTGTTCCAGAGACAGAGTTAAAATGTCCTGAAACATGCTTTTGATAACTGAGCTGCTATTCTGAAATGGAGGTTATATGAATAATAAATTCAAATCAGGTTTTGTAACTCTTATCGGAAGACCAAATGTTGGCAAGTCTACTCTTATGAACAGACTTATAGGACAGAAGATTGCGATAACATCGAATAAGCCGCAGACAACAAGAAACAGAATTCAGACTGTATATACAAATGATGAAGGCCAGATAATATTCCTTGATACTCCCGGTATTCACAAAGCCAAAAATAAACTTGGTGAATATATGGTGTCGGTTGCGGAGAGAACACTTCGTGAGGTTGATGTTATTTTGTGGCTTGTAGAGCCTTCGACATATATTGGTGCCGGAGAACAGCATATAGCAGAACAGCTTAAAAATACAGATACACCTGTTATCCTTGTTATAAATAAGATTGATACAGTAGAAAAGGCAGAGATTCTTACATTTATTGATAAATATAAAGATATAGCAGACTTCGCTGAGATAATACCTGTGTCAGCACTTAACGGTGAAAATACTGATGAGCTTATGAAAAATATAATGAAATATCTTCCGGAAGGTCCATGTTATTATGATGAAGATACGATAACAGACCAGCCAGAGCGTCAGATAGCTGCAGAGATGATAAGAGAGAAAGCACTTAGAAACCTGAGTGACGAAGTACCTCATGGAATAGCAGTAGCAATAGATTCAATGAAGGAAAGACGTGGTGGCAATCTCATAGATATCGATGCGACTATTGTCTGTGAGAGAAATTCCCATAAGGGAATAATTATCGGAAAACAGGGAAGTATGCTTAAAAAGATAGGGACAGATGCGAGAATAGACATTGAAAACCTGCTTGACTGTAAAGTAAATCTAAAGCTCTGGGTAAAGGTTAAAAAGGACTGGAGAGACAGTGATTTTCTTATCAAGAACTTTGGGTATGATAAGAAAGAGTATGATATTTAATCGTTACTGTACTGTAACGTTTAATTCAATAGAGAGATTGGAGAGAGCACATTGAAGGATACTGTTACACTGACGGGGATGGTTCTTGTAGCTTCTCCCATGAAGGATTACGATAAAAGAGTAGAGCTTCTCACAAAAGAAAGGGGGCGTATATCTGCCTTTGCGCAGGGGGCAAGAAAACCTAACAGCGCATTGTCAGCATGTACAATCCCTTTTACTTTTGGAGAATTTCAGTTACATGAGGGAAGAAATGCCAACAATATAAGTTCCGGAGTTATAAAAAATTATTTTGGAGATCTTGCACAGGATTATGATTCGCTGTGTTATGCGTCATATTTTTCTGAGATGGCAAGGCATCTTTCGAGAGAAAATATAGAGGCAGGCGAGGAATTAATGCTTTTGTATATGACTTTCAGGGCTATACAGGCAGGTAAAGTAAAGATGCCTCTTATAAGGAGAATATATGAGTTCAGGCTTATGATGCTTTGTGGCGAAGGTCTGGAGATCTTTGAATGTCTGCATTGTGGCAGAGAGGATGCTTATGATGTCTATTTCTCTGAGGGAGGTCTTGTATGCGGAGAATGTGCGGACAAATCGGGACTTAAGAAAAAAGAATATTATCAGCATATCAGCAAAGATGTGAGATATACACTGCAATATATTGCTACAAGCAGTCTGCAGAAGCTTTACAGCTTTAATGTGTCAGACAATGTTATGAAAGAACTTGATAAATTTATGACCAGGTATCTTGACAGGTATCTGCATCATCATTTTAAGAGCGAGGAATTTTTGGTATGAATCACCATAGATAATGTTACTGTACACGCCTATGGTGCGCAAAGTAATTAAATAATTTCTATATTTTCTGTATATAATAATTAGTATGTAACTTTTGAGAACGCTTTTATAAGGGCTCTGAACAGTTACATTTATATTAAAACATGGGGAGTGACTGATAATGCGAAAAACAAAAATAATATGTACTATAGGACCTGCAAGCGAGAACGAAGAAACCCTTACACAGATGTGTTTGGCGGGAATGAATGTAGCCAGACTAAATTTTTCTCATGGAACTTGCGAGGACCAGAAAAAGAAGATTGACCTTATTAACTCTGTGAGAGATAAATTAGGTTTACCTATTGCAATTATGCTTGATACAAAGGGGCCTGAATACAGAATTAAAACTTTTAAAGACCATAAGGTTATGCTTAAGGATGGAGATACATTTACATTTACTGTTGATGATGTAGAAGGAAATAAAGAGAGAGTTTCTGTGAATTATAAGAATTTAATCAATGAGATAAGTGTAGGTGACAGGATTCTTGTAAATAATGGACTGCTGATATTTGAGGTGGAACAGATAAAGAAAAATGATGCTGTCTGTAAAGTGATAGTTGGAGGTGAACTTTCTGACAGAAAAAGTATGAACTTTCCAAATCATGTGATGAAGGGACCATATTTAAGTGAACAGGACAAGACTGATTTGCTGTTTGGTATAAAGAATGATGTTGATTTTGTGGCGGCTTCGTTTGTGTCGAACAAGCAGGATATACAATCTGTCAGAAAATTTCTGGATGAAAACGGTGGAAGCGACATTGACATAATTGCCAAGATAGAAAATCGTTCCGGTGTTGATAATATTGATGAGATATGTGAGATTGCAGATGGCATAATGGTTGCCAGAGGAGACTTAGGCGTAGAGATACCATTTGTTGAAGTGCCTGCAATACAGAAGTATCTTATAAAGAAATGCAGACTTCTTGGAAAACGTGTAATAACTGCAACAGAGATGCTTGAGTCTATGATTCACAATCCAAGACCTACAAGGGCAGAGATATCAGATGTTGCAAATGCAGTCTATGATGGCTCTTCTGCTGTTATGTTGTCAGGTGAATCTGCTTCCGGCAAATATCCGGTTGATGCAGTGCGCAATATGGCACAGATCGCGGAACATACTGAGAAGATGATTGATTATACAAAGCGTTTTCATACAACAGAATATCTGATTAGCAGTAATATAGATGCAGTGTCCCATTCTACCTGTGAGATGGCGATAGACACAAAGGCAAAAGGAATTGTAATCAGCTCTTTGTCAGGCAGAACAGTCCGTATGGTAAGCAGATTCAGGTGTCCTGTCGATATTGTAGGGATGACAACCTCAAAAAAGGCATGGAGAAAATTAAATCTAAGCTGGGGTGTAACTCCTGTTTTGAGCGAAGAGTTTAACTCTGTTGATGTAATGTTCTATCACGCAATGAGACATGCCAAAGAGATTTTTGATTTGGATAAAGGTGATAATATTGTACTTACCGGAGGGCAGACAAGCGGAAGGTCAGGCAATACAAATACTATAAGATTAGAGACGGTTTAAATACTGTACTTTTAAGAATATTTATGGTATTGTAATGTGTATTAAATATTCAATAAACAAAATTGGAGGAATAATCATGGAAAAGACAATGGAGAAAATCGTTGCTCTTGCAAAGGCCAGAGGATTTGTATATCCGGGTTCTGAGATATATGGTGGTCTTGCAAATACCTGGGACTATGGAAATCTTGGTGTAGAGCTTAAAAACAACGTTAAGCAGGCATGGTGGCAGAAATTTGTTCGCGAGAATAAGTACAATGTAGGTATTGACTGTGCTATTCTTATGAACCCACAGACATGGGTGGCATCAGGTCATCTTGGAAGCTTTTCAGATCCTCTTATGGATTGTAAGGACTGCCATGAGCGTTTCCGTGCAGATAAGATAATTGAGGACTTTATGGCTGAGAACGGTGTTACTTCAGAGAGCAGTGTTGATGGATGGTCAAATGAGGAAATGCAGAAATACATCGAAGACAACAATATTGCCTGTCCTTCATGTGGAAGTCATAACTTCACTGAGATTCGTCAGTTTAACCTTATGTTTAAGACATTTCAGGGTGTTACTGAAGATGCTAAGAATACAGTATACCTTCGTCCGGAGACAGCCCAGGGTATATTTGTAAACTTCAAAAATGTACAGCGTACATCAAGAAAGAAAGTTCCTTTTGGTATAGCTCAGGTAGGTAAGTCATTCCGTAATGAGATAACACCGGGTAACTTCACTTTCCGTACAAGAGAGTTTGAGCAGATGGAGCTTGAGTTCTTCTGTAAACCAGATACAGACCTTGAGTGGTTTGCATACTGGAAAGATTATTGTATAAACTGGCTTAAGAGCCTTGGTATTAAGGATGAAGAGATGAGAGTTCGTGACCATGATAAAGAAGAGCTTTCATTCTACAGTAAAGCAACATCTGATATTGAGTTCTTATTCCCATTTGGATGGGGCGAACTCTGGGGAATAGCTGACAGAACAGACTATGACCTCACACAGCATCAGAATGTTTCAGGACAGGATCTCACTTACTTTGACGATGCAACAAATGAGAAGTATATCCCATATGTAATCGAGCCTTCACTTGGTGCAGACCGTGTTACCCTTGCTTTCCTCTGTGCAGCATATGATGAGGAAGAACTTGAGGGAGGAGATGTCCGTACAGTTATGCATTTCCATCCGGCTATCGCACCTGTTAAGATAGCAGTGCTTCCGCTTTCAAAGAAACTTTCTGAGAGTGCAGAGAAAGTATTTGAAGACCTCAGCAAGACATATAACTGTGAGTTTGATGACCGTGGAAATATCGGTAAGCGTTACCGCCGTCAGGATGAGATAGGTACACCGTTCTGTATAACATATGACTTTGAGTCGGAAGAAGATGGTGCAGTAACAGTACGTGACCGTGATACAATGGAGCAGGAGCGTATTAAGATTGCTGATTTACCGGCATACTTTGCTGATAAGTTTACATTTTAGTAAGTAGTTCAGCCTTCAAGTTCAATTTAGTGAGGTTGAACGGATTTACTTTTTTAGGCTATAAAGCAGATAGTGAAAAATAAAAAATATCTCTATAAGGACTGTCGCGAATCGTCGGTACTCATATAAGTACTGCTGCGATGAGCGAGAGCGTGTCCTTATAGAGATATTTTTTGGTTACTGTATACGGGTATATTTTTTGTTTTCACGCGTCATGTCATTGTTGTTATAAACGTGATTTCGTGGTATTATTATAGTAACGTTTTGAGAGAGCGGAGGAGGTACAAATGTTGAAAAATTTAAAGATTTCGGTAAAGACCAGTATACTGGTTACAATCGTGCTTATCGTAGGCTTTTTTGCCTTGTGGAACATGGTAGACAAAAAATCTACCAATCTGGTGCAGCAGGGGATTACAAACCAGATGACAGATGCAGTTGAATCAAGGGCAACGATTATCAATAACTATGTTTCTTCAGCAGAAGAATATATGGTTGCATTTTCACTGAGTGATGAGGTTAAAAATGTACTCAGAACTAAGGGTGAACCAGAGGCTTTAAGAAAAGCCCAGAAGTACACAGTTGAGTATGCCAAAGTAAAGGGCGTGTTTGAAGGATTATACATTGCAAGTCCTGAGACATATATATATACACATACATCTGAAAGTGTTGCGGGTATTCGTACAAGAAAAGACGAGGAACTTCCGGAATTTCAGAAACAGATTCTTGTAGAAGGAAAACTTACAAATCTTGGTATTATGCCATCAAGGGGAACAGGAGGTATGTGTATCTCTATGTATTATCCTGTCTTCGAAAATGGGGAATGCTTAGGATTCGTCGGAGCTGCAGTATTTGCAAACAATCTTATGGAGTCGATTACTTCTCTGGCGATAGGAGGACTTCCGAATGTTGAGTATATATTTTTGAATGTTGAGACAGGTGAATATCTATACAATAATGATGAGTCACTTCTCTGTACGGTTACAGAGGACAAGGGATGCCTGGAAGTGCTTGATAAACTCAGAAATGACAATGCGGCTGATACAGGTATTCTTGACTATGTGGATGACAGTGGTGATGCACAGATAATGGTATATAAAAATATTCCGGAACGTAACTGGTGCTTTGCATTGAAGGATAAAGAATCAAATGTATTCAGTTCACTGCTTGATATAAAAAGAACTACATTGATTGTATGCGTTGCCATAGCGGTTATCATAATAATATTACTCTTTATTGTTATGATGAATATAGGAAGGATTTTAGACAGAGTAAGTAAATCTATAAGTAAGTTAGGCAATATGGATCTTACGGCAGCCAGGGGTCTTGAAAAATATACTGGCAAGAAGGATGAGATTGGGACTATCTGTACTGCGCTGACAAAAACATGTGCAAATCTTAATACATACATAGGTGAGATAGGAAAACATCTTTCTATGATGGCACAGGGAGATTTCAGCAATACTACATCTATGGAATTTGCAGGTGAATTTAAAAAGCTCAATAAATCTATGGATGAGATTCAGTCGGCTCTTCAGGTTTCATTCTCTGAGATTGGAACAGTTACAAATGAGCTTGTTATAGGTTCAAGAAGTGTTGCAGACAGTGCTTCACACCTCGCTAATGCCGCAAATGAGAGCAGCGAACATATCAATGGTATTGATAACAATATAGAAGAGATATCAACTAATGTTTCATTGTCTGCCAGTCTTGCACAGAGGGTAAGTGATGAGTCAGCACAGGTATTTGAACTTGTAAAAGAAAGTTACTCAAAGATGTCTGAGCTGTCTAAGGCTATGTCTGATATAGCTGAAGCAACAGATGCGATACATGGCATCAGTAACAGTCTTGAGAAGATATCAAGACAGACAAATCTTTTGGCTTTAAATGCACTTGTTGAGGCAAAACGTGCAGGAGCAGCAGGAGACGGATTTGCTGTAGTTGCAAATGAGATACGGGCTCTTGCAGAGCAGTCAAGAGATACAGCGGCAAGTTCTTATTCGGTTATTGAGGAGATGGTTGAGAAAGTAAATAACGGAATAAAATTTGGTGATGAGACAGTTGAGTATCTCGGACAGGTGGTTTCACAGACTAAGGTTATTGATGAATCTATCAGAGAGATGGCAGATGCAACCAAGAAAGAAAATGAAGAAATTACTGTGATAAAAGGAAGACTGCATGATATTGGCAAGTCTGTAGAGATAATAGCCCAGATGTCTGAGCAGAGTGCCTCTGCAAGCATAGAGCTTGACGGTCAGACTATGGTGTTAAATGAGAATATAAGCAGGTACAGAGTATAAGAGGAATATGCCAGATTTACAGTTAAATATCTGTTTTGGTATATAAATAATAAAAAATGTAGATTTTTGTATGTTCAAACCCCTAAGAATTGCCGAAAAATCTTGACAAAACGCAATAATGAGGGTATAAATAAAAAGGTAAGAATTACGGAATATTTTAAGAGGAGGATTTTATCCATGAATAAGACAGAATTAGTTGCAGCTATGGCTGAAAAGGCAGAACTCTCTAAGAAAGATTCAGAGAAAGCTTTAAAAGCTTTTATCGATGTAGTTGCTGAAGAGTTAAAAAAAGGTGAGAAAATTCAGTTAGTAGGATTTGGTACATTCGAAGTTGCAGAGAGAGCAGCTAGAGAGGGAAGAAATCCTTTAACAGGCGAGAAGATGACAATCAAAGCTTCTAAAGCTCCTAAGTTCAAAGCTGGTAAGGCTTTAAAGGATATCGTTAACGAGTAATCTTAACTTTTGAGAATAACAGAGAGACTGCTTTGTAAAGGCAGTCTCTTTTCTATATCATTATAAAAATTCCACAGAGATTACAGGGTTTGACATTGTAAAGAACTACCGAATCAGTACATTGGTTTGGTGGGTGGGATTGAAAAATCAGTTTGGAAAAGAGGTAGTATATATGAGACTTGATAAATATCTTAAGGTATCGCGCCTTATAAAGAGAAGACCTGTTGCAAACGAGGCATGTGATGCGGGAAGAATAACAGTAAATGGCAAGGTTGCAAAAGCTTCTCTCAATGTAAAGATTGGTGATATCATAGAAATAGGTTTTGGAGATAAGCAGGTTAAAGTTGAAGTGCTTAGTCTTGAGGAGACATATAAGAAGGACGAGGCAAAAGAGCTTTACAAAATGTTGTAATAATTAGTATCATAAGATAAAAAACTCTCTCATATAGTAGAGATAGTACAGTGGATTTTGGCTGTAACATCAACTACTATGGAGGGAGTTTTTTATGGAAAGCAGAAATATGTCTGAGAATACACATAAAGGTGTTCATAAGGTTTATATCAATGCCAGAAAGACGGCAGTTTTATCAGGGGTAAGAGATGTATTATCATTTGATGCAAGAGAAGTATATCTTGAGACAGAGCAGGGGATTTTACTTATCAAGGGAGATGAACTTCATGTAAACAGGCTGTCGCTTGAAAAAGGGGAAGTAGATGTGGATGGAAGAATAGACAGCTTTGCATATTCTGATAAACAGGAGCCTGCAAAGAAGACAAAATCATTTCTTGGGAGGGTATTTCAATGAATGAAATCATACATGGACAGGTTATGTTTTTGCTCGCGTCACTTGTCTGCGGTATGCTGCTTATAGTGTTTTATGAACCTTTGAGGTTTTTAAGGTGTATATTTCATCATTCAAAGGCTGTTGTATGTATAGAAGATATTTTATACTGGGCAGCGGCATCTATACCCGTATACATGATGTTTTTTTATTATAATGATGGTGAGCTCAGGTGGTATGGATTTTTGATGCTTATAGCGGGAGGATAAGTATGCCGGTGAGGGGCATGCTGAGACGGATTTACAGAGTGATTAAAATGAAGATGAGAAAATCGAAAGATTAGATTGCAGGCAAGAAAATGAAGAGTATAGCACAATATCTGTAACACCTATATATGATTTTGTCTAGAACATATGGGCGTCATTGAAAAATGATGTTCAGTGTGGTAACATTATACAGAATAGTTATAT
>JAFPDA010000113.1 GCA_017425575.1 Lachnospiraceae bacterium
ATGCATACTGGTTATCGTGTATAAAGGGAATTGGAAGTATAAAGGCTGGCCGTCTTTTGGAATATTTTGGATCGGAAGAAGAGGTATTTAATGCAGATATATATGACATAATGTCTGTAAAAGGTATAGGGAAAAGAGATGCAGAGGAGATAGTAAGCTCCAGAGATGAGAGAAAGATTATCTGTGGATATGATTCTTTACAGTTTAAGGGCATAAAATTTACTTATAAGGGACAAGAGAATTACCCTGAGAAACTCCGTAATATATATTCTGCACCTTATGCACTTTTCTATAAGGGCAGCCTTCCGGATAAAAACAGACCGGTTATTGCAATAGTAGGGGCAAGAAATGCTTCTCATGCCGGTATTGTAACAGCAGAGAGACTCGGAAGAGAACTTGCAGAGCAGGGAATACAGATTGTGAGTGGACTTGCAAGAGGAATTGATGTCAGCAGCCACAGAGGCTGTCTTAATATTGCAGGGGCAGGTACATTTGCAGTACTTGGATGCGGGGTGGACATATGTTATCCGGCACAGAACATAGAAGAGTATATGCTTATACAGAGAAATGGTGGGATTTTGTCAGAGTTTGCTCCGGGGACACCGGCACTTGCAGGAAACTTTCCGATGCGCAACAGAATAATAAGCGGTCTGTCAGACGGAATACTTGTGATAGAAGCACGTGAAAAGAGTGGTTCGCTTATAACGGCACAGACAGGACTTGAGCAGGGAAAAGATATATTTGTGGTTCCGGGTGCAATAGATAATCCTTCATATGAAGGTGGAAATGAACTTATAAAATCAGGGGCGGCACTTGTTACAAATGTCAGAGATATTCTTGATGCCATGGGTATATATGTTGAGGCGAGTGCAGCTTCCAAAAAGAAAAAAATTGAGGAGATGCTTGAAACTAAAGAAAAAATAGTGTATGCTAGTTTAAGTTTGGAGCCGGCACATGTGTCTGATATAGCATTGCGCACGGGTTTTGACATACCTTACACCATGAAGATACTTATAGATCTTGAAGTTAAAAAGATAGTTAAAATGGTTGGAGGAAATTACTTTGCGCTTAGTCTGTAATTTGAGATGAAGCAGTTTTGAAAGGATGGAAAAATATGGCAAAGAATCTTGTGATTGTTGAGTCGCCATCTAAGGCAACGACAATAAAAAAATTTTTGGGAAGCTCGTATGAGGTTGTAGCGTCAAATGGACATGTAAGAGATTTGCCAAAAAGTCAGTTAGGTATAGATGTCGAAAATGATTTTGAGCCAAAATATATTACTATAAGGGGAAAGGGAGAGCTTCTTGCAAAACTTAGAAAAGAAGTTAAAAAAGCAGATAAGATATATCTTGCAACTGACCCTGACCGAGAGGGAGAAGCTATTTCATGGCATCTTCTGAAGGCCCTTAAGCTTGATGAAAAAAATACAAGCAGAATTACATTTAATGAGATTACTAAAAATGCTGTTAAGCAGTCCATAAAAAATGCAAGAGATATTGATATGAATCTTGTTGATGCCCAGCAGGCAAGGCGAGTCCTTGACCGAATCGTTGGATATGGAATAAGTCCGGTTCTCTGGGCTAAAGTTAAGAGGGGGCTTAGTGCAGGTCGTGTTCAGTCTGTAGCATTGAGAATAATTGCTGACAGGGAAGAAGAAATCAATGCTTTTATACAGAAGGAATACTGGACTTTGTCAGGAGAGTTTACTCCAGAGGGCGAAAAGAAAGCGCTCACAGCAGAATTTTATGGTACTCATGATAAAAAACTGACTATTGAGTCTGAGGAGGAGCTGGATAAAATAATAGGTGAACTTAAAAAATCTTCTTTTCAGATATCAGATGTCAAGACTGTAGAAAGAACTAAAAAAGGACCACTTCCATTTACGACAAGTACGCTTCAGCAGGAAGCAGCAAAGACTCTTAATTTTTCTACACAAAAAACCATGCGTATAGCACAGAGTCTCTATGAAGGTGTTGAAGTTAAAGGCAAAGGAAGTATAGGTCTGATAACATATCTTCGTACTGATTCGACAAGAATATCAGAAGAGGCTCAGAAGAGTGCGGCGGATTATATTATAGAGAATTATGGAGAGGAGTATCTTGAAGAGGGAAGTGTAAAGAAAAAAGAAACCAAGAAGATTCAGGATGCACATGAGGCTATAAGACCTACTTATGTTGAACTTACTCCTACTGTTATAAAAGAGTCGCTTTCAAGAGACCAGTTCAGGCTTTATCAGCTTATATGGAAGAGATTTCTTGCGAGTAGAATGGCTCCTGCAAAATATGAGACAACTTCTGTTAAGATAGATTCGGATAAATACAGATTTAAGGCATCAGCTTCAAAGATAGTATTTCAGGGATATCTTAATGTATACCAGACAGAAGAGGATAAAGTTGAGAGAAAAACTCTTTCAAAGAAGCTTCAGAAAGGTGTTGGTATGAGTGCAGGAGAGTTCGAGAAAAAACAGCACTTTACACAGCCACCGGCACATTTTACAGAGGCATCTCTTGTAAAGACACTTGAGGAGCTTGGAATTGGACGTCCAAGTACGTATGCACCTACAATAACTACTATATTAAACAGACATTATGTTGCCAAAGAGCAGAAAAATATCTATATAACTGAGCTTGGAGAGGTAGTAAACAACATAATGAAAAAATCTTTCACAAGTATAGTGGACGTTAATTTTACAGCATATATGGAAGGGCTTCTTGACAGGGTTGAAGATGGTTCTGTACGTTGGAAAACCGTTGTTGAAAACTTCTATCCGGATCTGCATGAGGCAGTGACGATAGCAGAAAAAGAACTTGAAGAGGTTAAGATTGAGGATGAGGTTACAGAGATAATCTGTGAAGAGTGTGGAAGAAATATGGTGGTTAAATACGGTCCGCATGGTAAATTCCTCGCGTGTCCGGGATTTCCGGAGTGTAGAAATACAAAGCCTTATTTTGAGAAAATAGGTGTTTTATGTCCTAAATGTAATCAGGACATTGTTATAAAGAAGACCAAAAAAGGCAGAAGGTACTATGGCTGCAGTTCATATCCGGAATGTGATTTTATGTCATGGCAGAGACCTTCAGGCGAAAAATGTCCTGATTGTGGAAACGTACTTCTGGAAAAAGGAAATAAACTTGTGTGTATGGATGCACAGTGTGGATTTGTAAAAAACAATAAGAGTAAATAATGATTTGAATAAAAAGGATTTTGATATTTGGCAGGAGGCCGAC
>JAFPDA010000114.1 GCA_017425575.1 Lachnospiraceae bacterium
AGATTGCTGCGTGGATTTGCGGGTTTCTCCTCAAATTCAAGAATCTTCTTGTTTTCATCAGTAATAACTACACCAAATCGACTTGCTTCCTCAATAGGCACCGGTATAGTAGCCAGTGTAACATCAGCCTTACTTGCCTTATGGAAATCAAGCATAACTTCATAATCCATTTTATAAATATGGTCACCACCAAGTATAAGTACATAATCCGGATTATAATACTCCATGTACTTCATATTCTGATATATAGCATTTGCTGTTCCCGTATACCATTCACTATTTGAACTCTTCTCATATGGTGGAAGTATTGATACTCCTCCTACATTCCTGTCCAGATCCCATGGAATACCAATCCCTATATGCGTATTTAATCTTAATGGCTGGTACTGTGTAAGCACACCAACTGTATCTACACCTGAATTTATACAGTTGCTAAGCGGGAAATCAATAATTCTGTATTTTCCACCAAATACCACCGCTGGTTTTGCGACATCTGCAGTAAGTACACCGAGACGAGACCCTTGTCCTCCTGCAAGTAACATTGCTATCATTTCTTTCTTAATCACGCTATCACCCCCGTTGTTTTTTTATATAATACACCTGCCAAAATGCATTGTACATAATTATATCAAGACATATTTCATCACTAAATCTGTTCTTGCGACAATAACACAGATAATATAAGCCTGAAATACTCAACATATCAGGCTTATCAGCTGGTGTTAATATAATAGCGAACCATTACGATAATAGTATAACATAAGATAATAAAAATGGAAATAAATTTTACTAATTTAGTTTAAAACTTTTACATCATTTTATGCAACTCGCATAAAACCTTGCTTTTCACATTATTTCACCATATTTAACATAAATTTTGAATTGTATTTTTTGTATCTTAGTTTATAATTGTATTTATACTTATCTAAATAAGATAGTAATCATTAGTTTACAAAGATAGGACGGTGACATAATGTATCAGATTAACCTGAAAACTCCCTGTAAAGTATTTTTTATAGGTATAGGCGGTATAAGCATGAGCGGCTTTGCTGAACTTCTTCACGATAACGGCTTTACTGTATGCGGCTCTGACATGAAAGAAAGCAAAATAACAAAGCATCTCTCATCACTTGGAATAAATATATCTTATGGACAGAAAAAAGAAAATATCACAGGCGATATTGATTTTGTAGTATATACAGCAGCCATACATCCTGATAATCCGGAATTTGCAGCTGCAAAAGCAGCAGGTATTCCTATGATGGAACGTGCAGAGATGGTAGGACAGATTATGAAAAACTACCCTAATTCTATTGCAGTATCAGGAACACATGGTAAAACTACCACTACTTCCATGATATCCCACATATATCTTGCTGCCAAAAAAGACCCTACCATTTCTGTAGGCGGCATACTCAGCGCTATAAACGGCAATATCCGCATAGGACATTCAGACGATTTCATAACTGAAGCATGTGAATACACAAACAGCTTTTTGAAATTTCATCCTACGGCCGGAATCATTCTTAATATTGACGCTGACCATCTTGATTTCTTTAAAAATTTAGATGACATACGCAACTCATTCAAAAAATTTGCAAATCTGCTTCCAGAAAACGGCGTACTTATCATTAATAATGAAGTTACTGATTACAAATCTATAACAGAAGGTCTCAAATGTAAGGTAATAACATATGGTCTTGAGGGCGATGCTGACTATCTCGCATCTGACATTTCCTTCGATGACCATGGACATGGAAATTTTGAACTTGTAAAAAATGGACAGAAAACCGGCCGAAAGATTTCATTAAATGTACTTGGCAGACACAATATCTCGAATGCACTCTCTGCAATCGCACTTGCAGAATTTTATGATATTCCTTTTGAGGCAATTGCAGAAGGTCTCTCTGCTTTCAAAGGCACTGAGAGACGTTTTGAACTTAAGGGAAGTTTCAACGGTGTGACTGTGGTTGATGACTATGCACATCATCCAGCAGAGATAAAAGCAACCCTCACAGCAGCAAAGAAATATCCGCACAATCATCTCTGGTGTGTTTTCCAGCCACATACATACACAAGAACAAAAGCTTTACTTCCAGAGTTTGCCAAAGCTCTTTCAGAAGCAGAAAACATTATCCTTACAGATATATATGCTGCAAGAGAAAAAGATCCCGGAGATATATCTTCACGTGACCTTCAGGAAGAAAT
>JAFPDA010000115.1 GCA_017425575.1 Lachnospiraceae bacterium
AGAATAATTTCTAAGACCACTTATATTCTTATATATTTCCTTGGCAACCGCCGTTGATAAAACTCTCGCGTCAGTTCTTGGATATGTGACAAGTTTTTTCTCATACAGCTCCTGTGTTATCTTAAGTGTTTCATCAGGACTTATCTTAAATAGTTTTGAGCAGGTATTCTGCAGCTCAGCAAGGTTGAATAGAAGTGGGGGATTTTTCTTTTCTGTCTTTCGCTCTATCTTTTCAACAATTCCGGAAAGCTTGTCCTCTCCACTATTCATTTCTTCTTCTGTCTTCTGCATAAGCATAGCGCAGAGTTCTTTTGCATCCTTTTTCTCTTTAAATCCATTCTCCTTATATAGAAGATTAGATTTAAAATATTTAGAGCCTTCTACTGCTCTCCACTCACCATCAATCTTCTGGCCTGAGCAGTCAAATTTGCCTATAACCCTGTAAAAAGGAGTTTTGACAAAGTTTCTTATCTCACGCTCTCTCTTTACCACCATACCAAGCACACAGGTCATAACACGTCCAACAGATATAGAAGCCCATTTTTTTGTCTTAAGATATGAATTTATACTGCTCCCATATTTCACAGACAAAACTCTCGAAAAATTTATACCCATCAGATAATCTTCTTTTGCCCTCAGATACGCAGATGCTGAGAGATTATCATACTCAGACAAAGGCTTTGCCTCTCTTATCCCTCTCTGTATCTCCTCCTCAGTCTGTGAGTCTATCCATACACGCCTCTTATCCTTTGTATCAGGCACATGCGCCATCTGGTCTACAAGACGATATATGTATTCTCCCTCTCTTCCGGAGTCAGTACAGACATATATTCTTGTAACATCATCCCTGTTAAGAAGGCTCTCTACGATTCTAAACTGCTTTTCAACATCCGGAATAAGCTCATACAAAAAGTTATCCGGCAGAAATGGAAGTGTATCCAGACTCCATTTCTTTAATGCAGGATTGTAAACATCCGGATAACTCATTGTTACAAGATGGCCTACACACCATGTAATTACATACTTGTCAGATTCAAGATAACCTTTACCTGCATTGCCGGACACATTAAGGGTTTTGGCAAATTCTTTTGCCACACTTGGCTTTTCTGCTATAAATAAATCTTTACCCATTCCCAAACCTCTTTATTTTTTATCAGATTTAATATATGCTTTATATCCAAGTTCAGCGAATATTATTCCTACTATAAGTACAGATGCAATACACACATATTTTACTATTTTAGTTACATTTACTTTTACCTTTGATTCGTTTTCCATAACTTTTTACCTTCCTTCCGTAAAAAAATCACACCATAATCATTTACTTTATAATTATTTTATACCGTAATCTTTACAGTCTCCTCTGTCTACTACCATCTCATAGCCGACAGATTCTATCCTTTTCTGCAGACAGCCTTTGCACTGTGCTGACTCTTCTCCTGTACAAATCTTGTTGTCATATAACTTATATTTATCCCTTACTGCAACAGGTGAGAGGTTAGGCATAACTACGTTGGCA
>JAFPDA010000116.1 GCA_017425575.1 Lachnospiraceae bacterium
TCACCTGTAGCTGGGTCACGAGTAAATGCAACACCAGTACCACAGTTATCACCCATGTTACCAAATGCCATAGACTGTACGTTTACGGCAGTACCCCATGAGTAAGGGATATCATTATCACGACGATATACGTTTGCACGAGGGTTGTCCCATGAACGGAATACAGCCTTAACTGCTCCCATTAACTGCTCCTTAGGATCATCTGGGAAGTCTTCACCGATTTTAGCCTTGTATTCAGCCTTGAACTGTCCTGCTAACTCTTTAAGGTCATCTGCTGTAAGCTCAACGTCCTGAGTTACGCCTCTCTCAGCTTTCATCTTGTCGATAAGCTCTTCAAAGTATTTCTTACCAACTTCCATTACTACGTCAGAATACATCTGAATAAATCTTCTGTAGCAGTCCCAAGCCCAACGTGGATTTCCTGAATCCTCAGCTAATGTGTTAACAACTGTCTCATTTAAACCAAGGTTAAGGATAGTATCCATCATACCAGGCATAGATGCACGAGCACCAGAACGAACAGATACAAGAAGTGGATTCTTAGCATCTCCGAATTTCTTTCCTGTAATCTCTTCCATCTTTCCAATGTACTCTGTAATCTGAGACTGGATTTCATCATTAATCTGTCTTCCATCCTCATAATACTGTGTACATGCTTCTGTTGTAATTGTGAATCCCTGAGGAACACTGATACCGATGCTTGTCATCTCAGCAAGGTTAGCACCTTTACCACCGAGAAGCTCACGCATGTTTGCGTTACCCTCACTAAACAAATAAACCCATTTGTTTGCCATTGAATATTACCTCCTGATAAAATTAATATTAGCGATTCTTTTATCGCTCGTTTGAATAATTCAGAGTTACTCTGACCATGAAAAAACACCCTGACTTAAAAAGTATCCTTTCATGGGCAGAGTAAAAATGGACGCATTTATCCCCTTTCTGAAAATTCGCTACCCTTAGTATATCATATATATTCAAAATGTAAAAATACTTTTTTCAAAAAATATCAATTTTTTTAATTTTCTATCAGAATTTATAAAAATATCAATTTTCCGGCTCTATATTCTCATCATCATCCATAAATTCTCGCCCTGTAACCTTCTTTTTATCCCTGCATTCCTCTACAAGCTGTGATAACTGTTCCTTTACTCTGGCAGAATCCCTTATATTGACAAGTTCAAATGTTCCAAGAGTCTTGTCAGCAGAAGTTATCTTTATAGAACCGAGACCAAATATTTTCTGAAGAAGTGTCCTTGTATGCGACAAATCCATAACCCTGTAAAGCCTTACCTCATTCTCAACTGTTTTAAAAAATCCACTTGTTATAAAAAGTCTGTCCTCAGAAAAAGCATATTTAGTAAATGTCCATGGAAGTCCAAGCGCATTTCTTTTTCTTGCCTGCCATAAATATTCAATATCCTGCATATGTTCACCCCACTAAAATACCATTATGATATTTTCCTTTCTTAACATAATACCTATATTCTAACAGATATATAAAAAAAAGAAAATAGTTGTTACAGTACAACACAAACTTGACTTTTGCTTATTTACTACTATATAATTCATTTATATTTTTTAATAATAATAACAATGTCGTTACCTGCTTCTCTTAGCAGGTATTATTTCGGTCTATTTATTCGTAAACCTTCCTATAATATAACTTATCAAAGGAAAACGAAAACCGAAAACGGCACAAGGAGGTAAAAATGAGATTAAGTAAAAAAATTGTTTCTGTATTGACAGCAACAGCTTTAATTGCCAGCCTTACTGCATGTGGCAGTGGCAGCAACTCCACAACTTCAGGCTCAAAGAGTGGCTCTGATAATTCCGGTTCTAAAGTTTACCACGTAGGTATATGCCAGTTAGTTGAGCACGAAGCTCTCGATTCTGCAACAAAAGGTTTTCAGGATGCCCTTAAAGAAAAACTTGGTGAAGAAAATGTAGAGTTCGATGTACAGAATGCCCAGGGTGAATCAACAAACTGCTCTACTATATGTAACGGATTTGTTACAGACAATGTAGACCTTATCATGGCAAATGCCACAGGAGCTCTTCAGGCTGCTGTCTCTTCTACAAACTCTATTCCAATCCTTGGAACTTCTGTAACAGACTATGCTACAGCATTAAATATATCTGATTGGAATGGAAAGACAGGTACAAATGTTTCTGGTACTTCAGACCTTGCTCCTATCGACCAGCAGGAAGATATGATTCTTGAAATCCTTCCAGATGTAAAGACTGTTGGTATCGCATATTGTTCTTCTGAGCCAAACTCAGCATTCCAGGCACAGAAAATGGAAGAAGCACTTAAGGCAGACGGTATTGAATATAAAGAATACACAGCTTCTGATTCAAACGAAATTCAGTCAGTTATAACAACTGCCTGTGACGAAGTTGATGCTATCTATATTCCAACTGATAACACAATGGCTTCAAGTGTTGAGACAATCAAAAACGTAGTTATCCCAGCCGGTGTTCCTCTTTTCGCCGGAGAAGAAGGTATATGTGTAGCAGGTGTTGCAACTCTTTCTATAAGCTACTACGATTTAGGATATGCTACTGGCGAGATGGCATACGAGATTCTTGCAAATGGCAAAAATCCTGGAGATATGGATATTCAGTATTCACCAGCTACAACAAAGAAATATAACAAAGAAAACTGTGAGACTCTTAATATAACTATTCCAGACGGATACGAAGAACTTAAATAGTTATAATTCACAGCAATACAAAGATATGATAAATTAAACCGTTGCAGGCTATATGTCTGCAGCGGTTTTTTTTACCCTCATAACAAACTGAGTCCGACACATTCACAATACCGCGAACTGTGCATCCTCGTGGAGTATTTAAATGACAACTCTTTCATAGTAATTAGAAAAAAGAGCCCGCTCTATCGAGCGGACCCTTTATATATGTTATAAATAACTGATTAGTTTGTGATAACTTTCTCTGTCTCTTTATCAAAGATGTGCATCTTGCTTGTGTCAAGTGCAATCTTGATTGTATCTCCAGGACGAGCAGTTGTACGTGGGTTAACACGAACTGTGATGTCGAAGTTTTCTACTGTGAAGTATAAGAATACTTCTGCACCAAGCATCTCGTATACTTTAACTGTTGCATCAAGAATGTTATCAGAACCTGTGCTGATGAAGATTTCCTCATCCTTGATATCCTCTGGACGAATACCCATAATAACGTCTTTTCCTATGTATCCACCCTCAACAAGTTTCTGAGCTTTGTTCTCAGGAACCTTAACTGAGTATGAACCAAACTGAAGTTTAACGTCTGAACCCTCTTTAACTGCTTTACAGTCGATGAAGTTCATCTGTGGTGATCCGATAAATCCAGCTACGAATACATTGCAAGGTTTTGTATAAAGATCGATAGGTGAAGCAACCTGCTGCATGATACCATCTTTCATAACTACGATACGAGTACCAAGTGTAAGAGCCTCTGTCTGATCATGTGTAACGTAGATGATTGTAGCTTCAAGTCTCTGATGAATCTTAGAAATCTCGATACGCATCTGTACACGAAGCTTAGCATCAAGGTTTGATAAAGGCTCATCCATAAGGAATACCTTAGGATTACGAACAATTGCACGACCCATAGCTACACGCTGTCTCTGACCACCTGATAAAGCCTTTGGCTTACGGTCTAAGAGATGCTCAATATCAAGAATCTTAGCTGCCTCATGAACTAACTTGTCAATTTTCTCCTTTGGAGTCTTTCTTAATTTAAGACCAAATGCCATGTTGTCATAAACTGTCATATGAGGATATAAAGCGTAGTTCTGGAATACCATTGCGATATCTCTGTCCTTAGGCTCTACATCATTTACAAGTGTGTTACCAATCCATAACTCACCTGAAGAAATTTCCTCAAGACCGGCAATCATACGAAGTGTTGTAGATTTACCACAACCTGAAGGTCCTACGAAGATGATGAACTCCTTATCAGCAACTTCAAGATTGAAATTTTTAACTGCTTCAAATCCATTTGGATATACTTTACAAATATTTTTTAATGATAAACTTGCCATTATAGTTTCCTCCTAAACAAATAATATATCTAAACTAATCAGTTACTAAGTTTATATATTTTCCTTAGCACAGTTAGTATAATACACTAAGTAATTAGAAATAACCATAGACCAAATTGCTAAAGAAATTTTTGCCTTTTTGTGCAAACAGTATATTCACCTTTTTTTCGTCCTAAAAAGCATCAAATGTTACAAATAAGCAATTATTTTACTGTAATAATTGTCCAACCACTGTAATATTTTGTTACAATTTAACCTATAACTTCACATTTCTACAATATTTTCTGTTACATATTTTCATTAATTCTCATCATTCTGATTGTTGTAGTTTACAATTTTCTTGCGAAATAACCGGGCTCTGAAGCCTTTCTTCACTATCTGCTGCAAAACCAGTTTCTCATATAATCCTGCAAGATGTAACTTTTTCACCCAGCCTGGAATTTCCTTCTGTTCTGACAATATAAGCCCTGAAACCCCTCCTATCGCAACACATAGCTTTGCATTTAAAAGCAATTCGTGATCTATTATCCATTTTTCCTGAAATCCTGTATGCAAATCTACTATAAGAAAATCAGGAATACAATTATTTATATCATTTACAACTGCTGCATCTTCAAGTTCAGAAGTATACACGCATGAGCCAACCACCCTGAGCTCCGGCTGCATACTCTTACAGTAATTTTTAAGTGTGACAATCTCTTCAGGACTTTCAGCTACAATATATACTGTCCTGTCCTGTTTTTTCAGATTTTCCAGGACTAATCCAAAACTTTTACAACTTACAACCATACCACCCGCTTCAAGAATATCTACGTGGTGTGTAGTAAGTAAAGCCTCCTCTCCCGGAAGAAACAATTCTGCCTTGTCAAGAATCTCATGATATTCTTCATCCTGAACAGCTCTGTCAAGCGCTTCCGCAGAGGTAAAAAATATTACGTCAAGATGGTCATCTGCCAAGTATTCATTCATTTTTTCGATAAAGACATCGTTGCTTAACATATCAACGTCTATACCCATAATATTTACTGAAGCCTGCATATAATAACCATGCCTTTCCAGATGTCTTAATTAGCATCTACTGTTCCGAGGATTATCTGTATATCATAACCATCCTGCACTGTTCCGGTTATAAGTTCCGGTGAATTGAAATAACTCTGTAAATCTTTTCCGTATCCATCCTCTTTTACAATAATTCTTGTCTGTGTCAATGTTTCTTCTGTATAATCACCTATATTTCCAACTGTATATCCATCAGCCGAAAGTTTTTCTCTTGTCGCTGAGGCAAGTCCACTTATCTGACTTCCATTCAGCACAAGTATGTTAAGTCCTTTTGAACTCTTTACGATTCCTCCTGCCGACTCTTTTGAAAAATCCTGAGCCTCTGTATAAGTCTGTGTATTATTTATAAGCTTATTTAAAAATTTCTTGGCTTCCGGAGTGCTTACAGAAAATATTTTCCCATTTCTCTGTCCCGGTATTCCCCAGTAATGAAAATAATCCACATTCATTTTTTCATAAGCTTCAATGTATCCTATTTTATTATATACTGTAAGATTTGAATTAACTCTCTCGTACTGTTCTTTTATATACTCAGCAATCTTTTCCCTGTCTCCTGAAATTGCACGAAGTTCTTCTGTATATGTCTTATTTGCCACAGATATAGCCTCATCAGCATAAAGATCTGTTGTGACATCCTCCATCTCACCGGTAAGCTCATTCATAACAGACTCAACATGTTTATAAGCAACCATTATTTTTTTCTTTTCGAAATGACTGTTATATGTCTCCTGATCAATTACTGTATAATAACTTATCTTTACACCAAGCATTTTCTCTATGATAAGTTCACCGTAACCATATGCATCTTCCTCATTTGAAAAATAAGTTTTTAATCTTCCAAGTCTTACAATCTGAGGAATCTCCTGATTTACAGTGCAAAGCTTCTGATACATGGACGTAGGAATGGTGTAATCCGTTCTTATAGGAATAGATACATAATCCATATTATTTGTTTTTGTATTACAGATTTCTATCATTATATTTGTGATATAATCACCATTTTTTACATAGATAAGATTCTTAGACACCTCATCTGTCTGTGCATCCTCTATAATATCTGATATATCCCCCGAAGATGTTCCTATACTTCCAGTGCCGTCTGAAAGAATATTATATGATATTTTATAACTTGCAACTCCAACTCCAAGTATAATCAAAATACACAAAATTGATTTTAACAAACTGACCATAAATACTTTTGCCACATTATTCTTCTTCATATCTGTACCTTTCTCTTAACAGCCAAAGCTGTATTTAATGTTAAAAACACGCACCATATTATACCAAACAATAACTTATGTGTAAAGTGCGCAAATTCTTACAAAATGCTTACTATTCAATGTAAAACAAACATGTTAATATATTAATATATCAACATATGGAGGCTTATTATGAAAAACAAAACAATTGTTATAACCGGAGCTTCGCGTGGAATAGGCCGCGCAATATCCTTAAAATATGCACAGATGGGATATAATGTCGCAATAAACTGTGCCAGAAATGCAGAGGCACTCGATGAACTTGCAGCTGAAATAAAAACCTGTGGTGTTCAGTGTGTAACACATGTCGGGGATATAGGAGATTTTAAACAGACCCAGATATTTTTCAATAAGATAACAGAGGCTTTTGACAAAATAGATATTCTTATAAACAATGCAGGCATATCATACATAGGACTCTTGCAGGATATGTCTCCTGAGGAATGGAATAATATAGTAAACACCAACCTTACATCAGTATTTAACTGCTGCAAGCTTGCAATTCCCGTATTCCTTAAAAACATGGCTGGCAAAATCATAAATATTTCTTCTGTGTGGGGGGTGACTGGAGCTTCCACTGAAGTTGCCTATTCTGCAACAAAAGGCGGCATCAATGCCTTTACAATGGCTCTCGCCAAAGAACTTGCCCCAAGCAACATACAGGTAAATGCAGTAGCCTGTGGAATAATAGATACCGATATGAATAAATTTCTTGATGCTGAAGAAATGCATATGATAATAGACGAAGTTCCTGCCGGAAGACTCGGACGCCCTGGGGAAGTAGCGGAATTTATATATAAACTCACAGACGGAAATGATTATCTGACAGGACAGGTAATTAAATTTGACGGTGGGTGGATTTAACACATAAAAATATCTCCTTCAGGACACGCTTTCACTTGAGCTCATCGCAGTACTCGTATAAGTACCGACGATTCGCAACAGTCCTTACGGAGATATTTTATTTTTACATGTTTGTATAGAAATCCCTTGTCTTTACAATCTGTTCAGGTATCTTTACTTTGTCTTTCTCCCATACTCTGAATTTCATATCATATTCTTTCATCTTTTTACCGCGTTCACGTGTAAATCTTGCCATAGCATCCCTGTACAATGGCTGTTCTGAGACTTTTTCCCTTATCTCTTTTGTAAATGGGCAGTATGTAGCAAGAATTTCTCTTACAGGCTTAGTAAGACAGATACCCCCTACAGCCTCATGTTTTATCCAGTTTTCATAATCCACGACAAAAACTTCACGCGTATTGTTTCTGCATTTCTGAATCTGCATCTTAAGTTTTTCTTTTTTATCCTCGGATAATTCTCTGTTCTTTCTGTAGAACTGTATAAAATCACTATACTCACTTGTAAGAGATTTTATCTGAATATTGTTCCATGATGCACCCTGCATTGTACGGCAGAGCTCCCATCTGAACCTTCCAAACAGTTTAACCATAGAAGCATCAAGGTCTGTCTCAAGAAATACCGGCACAAGAAATCTTCCTTTTGAGTTTCTCCTTCTGCCACTCAGTTCCTGCCACATAACTACATTGCTTCCAAATGCAGGATATACAATAAAGTCAGGGAACACTTCTTCCATAATGTACTCTTTCTTTATTCCCTCAACCTGCTCATTAAACAGACCTTCCCTGTAGAATACAGAATAATCTATCTGAAGCAGTCTGTTGACTGATGCATTTATCTTGTCCTTAGAAAGAAAATTTCTCTGAATAGAGCCGGAAATACTTTCATCAAAAAGAAATGGTACAAAAGCTGTAACCTGCCCAAATATCAGTCTGTGATTTGTCTTAAACATATTGTTAATCTCATAGTCTAATTTTGCCTCTTTATCTCTTGAAAGTTTCTGCTCCTGCTCCGCAGTAATTCTTCCAGTCTTTCTCATGTCACGCAGATTTTCTGCGTAATCCATATCAAACTCACTCTTTGAAGGTTCTTTTCTTCCCTCATAAATCTCTGTGAGCCATTCTTTCATATCATATACATTACATGCACCAAGTCCTGAAGAACCACCATCTATTGTGAGCAGCTCTTCTCTGACACTCTCACTTACAAGTTTTTCACTCAGATAACCATATTTAAGGAAAAGATTTATTACTAATGGCGTGTCATTCTCGCTGTTATAATCCTGTAAAAATACACATTTGTATAAATCATAGTAAATCTTACAGATATTTCTTCTGAGAGTTCTAACCTCATCATCATTAGAAAATTTATCTTTAAGACTTATAAACTGCTCTATATACTCGCGAAAAGCATTCGCCTTTTCCATCTCAAGCTGTGAAAAATTAAGTATATAATCCAGTGCCCCATCCATCTCATCAATACTCACAAAACTTTCCTCTGTAAGTGCAAATGCATCAGATGAACTTCCAACGGAAGCATCACTCTGACTGCCTCCATTAATAAGTCCAAAGTAAGCCTCCTCCATAAATTCATGGTCTACATTTATATCTATTCCCGCCTTCTCAATAAGCACATTTTCAAGAGAATTTATCTGGTCAATAATATTGTCGAAAAGAGACATTACCTCCGTTGTATCATCGCCCATATTGGTTATCGCCTTGGCAAGCTGAAGTACCCCTGAATAGAGATTCACATTGTCATTTATAAGCGGGCCTGATATCTTTTTCAGATATTCCGCATCAATCATACTGCTCTTAATAATCTGATTTACAATTTTTGCCTGGTCTGTTATATGATACACCGGTATAGTGGCATTAGCAGCCAGAAATGCCTTCTGCACATTTGGCTGAATATCACAACACGCTCTGTAATACATAATCTTATCTGCATCTATATCAAAAGTGTTGTTCTCATCATAGTCAGGAAACTGTGTTATGGCTTGTATCTCACTTACTCTTACTCCATTTGCTTTTGCAATCTCAAGATATTTATTATGTGCATCCTGAATAAATCCATAAACTTCAACAGCTTCTTCAACTATAGCATCATAATTTCTTGACAGTTCACGAATATATTTATTTAAAGTCGAATACATCAGGTCTGAATATTCTGCATTAGCCTTCATAAGTGCTCTTACCGCCTGATTAAATTTCATTTTTGGAAAAGCATATACAACAGAATTTGTATCAGCAGTATATGTAACACTGTGCGTTCCTTTATCAAGGTCACAAAGTGCCAGGAAATTTCCAGAACCAACCAAAACATTTACACCGGCTGCACAAACCTTTATTCTTCCCTTTACTACGAGGCATATCGAATCAATCTCGTCTCCTGCTTCATATATATTTGTTCCTTTTATAATCTGATTAACACTATTAATCTTCAGTTCAGCCTTCACGCCTTCTCCTCCTCATATACACATACCTTCAAGAAGTCTTATTATTACATTTATTATACCTTTTTGAGTTTGTATCGTCAATTTGTATCGAAAATAGTTTTTAACAAAAGAAAAAAGCTGATATAAATCAGCTTCAATAATTATATTTAATCCGTGCATTCTGCGTTGAATATGTAATGCAGACGTTACCTAAGTAGTTAACTCGGCCGCGGCTGCCTTACGGCACACGGAGATGCTCACTTAGTGCTGCTAGGTTCCCCTCCTGACACGGTTCATGAGTTTCCATTGCGTAAGACCACGACGTCAACGCCACTTGCTAAGGGCAGCTCTACA
>JAFPDA010000015.1 GCA_017425575.1 Lachnospiraceae bacterium
TTACCACCCTGGATAGAAGCACCAAGTGCAACACACTCATCAGGGTTAAGTGATTTATTTGGCTCATGACCGGTAAGCTGTTTTACCTTATCCTGAACTGCAGGGATACGAGTAGAACCACCAACAAGTAATACTTTACCAAGGTCTGAAGCATTAAGCCCTGCATCTCTTAAAGCATTTGTAACAGGTGTAGCTGTTCTCTCTACAAGGTCATGTGTAAGTTCATCAAATTTAGCTCTTGTAAGGTTCATATCAAAGTGCTTTGGACCTTCAGCTGTAGCTGTGATGAATGGAAGGTTAATGTTTGTTGTTGTAGCTGATGAAAGCTCTTTCTTAGCCTTCTCTGCTGCTTCGTTAAGTCTCTGAAGAGCCATCTTATCTGTTGAAAGGTCAACACCCTCAGCATTTTTGAACTCCTGAATCATATAATCTGTAATCTTCTTATCGAAGTCATCTCCACCGAGGTGGTTATCTCCAGATGTTGAAAGAACTTCGATTACTCCGTCACCGATTTCAATGATAGATACATCAAATGTACCACCACCTAAATCGTAAACCATAATCTTCTGCTCATTCTCATTGTCAAGACCATAAGCAAGTGCTGCCGCTGTTGGCTCGTTGATAATACGTTTTACATCAAGACCGGCAATCTTACCGGCATCTTTTGTAGCCTGACGCTGTGCATCATTGAAATATGCAGGAACTGTGATAACTGCCTCTGAAACCTTCTCACCGAGATAGCTCTCTGCATCAGATTTAAGTTTCTGAAGTATCATTGCTGAAATTTCCTGTGGAGAATATTTCTTATCATCAATTGCTACACGATAATCTGTTCCCATATGTCTCTTGATAGAAGAGATTGTTTTATCTGCATTTGTTACAGCCTGACGTTTTGCAGGCTCACCGATAAGTCTTTCACCTGTCTTTGAAAAAGCTACTACAGATGGAGTTGTTCTTGCGCCTTCTGTATTTGATACTACTACAGGCTTTCCACCTTCCATAACAGCTACACATGAATTTGTTGTACCTAAGTCAATACCGATAATTTTACTCATAATGATTACCTCCTATAATGAATCATTTAATTTTCTATATTATAAAAAATACTAGTTAACTACCTTTACCATACTGTGTCTTACCACAGACTCTTTGTAACTGTATCCCTTCTGAAGTTCCTCAGCTACTGTGCCACTCTCAAGTGAATCATCATCAACAGTCATAACTGCATTGTGAAGATTTGGATCAAACTCTTTTCCAACAGCTTCAATAGCTTTTACACCAAGCTCATCAAAAACTGTCATCATCTGCTTATAAACAAGCTCAACACCCTGAACAAACGGTGTGTCTTTCTCGTCTTCCGGAATTGCCTGAAGTCCTCTTTCAAAGTTGTCAATTACCGGAAGAATCTTCTCGATAACTGTCTTTGCTCCGATTTCAAACATCTGGCTCTTTTCCTTCTCAGAACGCTTTCTGAAGTTTTCAAACTCTGCAAGCTGTCTGACTCTCTGGTCTTCTAATTCTGCAAGCTTTTCTTCAAGCTTTGATGCAGCCTTATCTTTTTTCTTGCCAAAGAATCCACTCTTACCTTTTTCCTCTTCAGCATTCTCTTCAGTTTCCTGCCCTGCTGTTTCCTCTTCAGAAGTCTCCTCTGTAACTTCTTCTGTATCCATCTCTTTATCTAAACCTTTATCAACTGCTTCTTCGTTGATATCCTTATTTTCTACTGCCACTTCATTACCACCTCTCTTATGTTAGTCATTCTTAAATATATCATCAAGCTGTGTCATCAATGATTGCAGCGTACTGACTACCTTGTCATAATCCATTCTCTTCGGGCCGACTATACCAATCTTGCCGTATACACCTTCCTGGATTCTGTAAGTTGCTGTAACCATTGAACAGTCCTTCATGCTGTCTACCTTTGTCTCATCTCCGATATATATCTGGATGTCATGTGTCTCACTATCAGGCGGTGTAGTCTCAAGCCAGTTGTTTATAATCCTCTTCTCCTCAAAAGCATTTAAAAGCTCTGTGGTTTCTGATTTACTTGAAAGCTCCGGATACTTAAGAATATTTGTAGCACCACTGGTATATATCTCAAGTTCATCATCCTCTGTAAGAGCATTTCCTATCAGCTCAAGAACTGAATCAATAACTCCTGTGTGATGTCCAACCTGCTCTTTTATCTTTTTGATAATAGCAAGATTCATCTCTGTGACATCAAGACCATTTAATGTAGTATTCAATATAAAGTTTAATTTTACAACCATCTCCTGATCTATAGGTTCATCAATCTTTAACATCTGATTTTTAACCATGTTATTGTCAAGCACTATCACTGTCAGAATACTCGATTCATCAATCGGTGTAATCTGTATAAACTTGACTTTTTTGGACTGGTATCTTGGACCTGATACCATGGTCGCATAATTTGTATTGTTTGCGAGAACCTTTGCCACCTGTTTTAAAAGTACATCTATCTTACCTGCTTTTTCATCGAGCTGTTCTTTGAGGTTCTGCACCTCATTTGTTCTGTCATCAAGCATCGTGTCTACATAAAGCCTGTATGCCTTATCTGTTGGAATTCTTCCGGCAGATGTGTGTGGCTGAATGATGTATCCCATCTCTTCCAGGTCAGACATTTCATTTCTGATAGTTGCCGAACTCAGATTCAACTCCGGGTCCTTCGAAATGGTTCTAGAACCAACCGGCTCTCCAGTCTCTAGATATGTCCTTATAATAGTCTGAAGAATTTTTAGCTTTCTCTCACTCAGCTCCAAAGAACCACTCCCTTCTGTTTATTTGTTAGCACTCTATCAAAAGGAGTGCTAACATCTATAAAGTAAGATATCACTCTTATAATCCATTGTCAAGATATTTTTTTCAATTTTCTTGAAAATATATTACTATTCACAGTCGCAAGCACAACGTATCTGACTGTTTCATACAAATTGACCGTGAATAGTAACAAAATGTACAGTTTTTGACTATTATCTCCGATATACTATATATTAAAATTTCGGATATTTGACTGGAGGTAAATATGGATAATCCAAAAATCAATCCTTTAAATACAAATGCTGCCGGAGCCAGAACACAGGCCGAAACAGGCAGACAACAGCAGGCGGCAGGAAATGCAAGACAGACAGCAGCGCAGAATACCCAGAACCAGATAAAACAGCAAAGACCAATGGGAAGAAGTGCTGATTACGGTGTGGTCAAAGCACCTTCAAGACTTACAGAAGGAGACATAATCCGTGGAGAGATTTCAGATTTAAGAAATAATGATATAACTGTCACTCTTCAGGATAATACCATATTAAAAGCAACTATATCTGACAGTTCTACACTGTCTATCGGCCAGACTGCTGCCTTCCGGCTCAGCTCTGTAACTCCTGGAAATATTTTACTTGAAGCACTTAAAAACAGCTATTCACAGACAGAGCTTACACTTATCAACAAAGCACTTGACGAGGCAAATCTTCCTGTGACAAACCACAACCAGGAGATTGTAAAGGCACTTATGGACAATCTCTTACCTATAAATAAACACTCTATTCAGCATATAATGCAGCAGGCCTATGATTTCAAGACAACCGATATGAATACTCTGGCACTTATGAATCGTCTCTCAATGACAATGACTGAGGATACAGTAACCCAGTTCAGCAATTACCGTAATGGTACTTATGAGCTCTTAGGCAGATTGCAGGAGTATGCTGCTAATATTCCTGCTCTTCTAAATGCCCTCTCCTCAAACGGACCTTCTGATATAGTAGCTTCGTTTGGAGAAAAACTACTGTCAATCGCATTAAATGATATGACACAGGGAGGTGTTGCTGAAAATAATGTACCTATGCTTTCTGAGCTTCCAGACAGTACAAGACAGCAGCTTCTTGACCTCTTATCCACAACCCCGCTTACAGAGGATATTGTACAGCAGTTAGAAAGTGGTGATATCTCTCTGCATGACACCCTCACAATCATAAGAGATGCCATAAATGCAGGTACTATCAAATATTCAGAAAACATCACTCCTGAAAATATTGAAGATAAACTTCTTACTATAAATATGGCTCTTGAAAAAGGTACTGATACAGAAGTTTTAAAAGATATGCAGAACAGTTTCAAAAGCGTGCCTTCTCTAAACCCTGAAGCAGTTGAAGGTTCTCCTGAAAATCCTGGGCAGGCAGCAGAGATTCCGGAAGAAACTCCTGAAACACAGCCAGACGAAAAAGCACAGGATTCACGTTTCGGATTTGCAGGTAAACTTTTCCAGACAATTTCTGACACAGCCAAAAACTCTATCCAGAATATAAACAATGCACTTAACAATATTCAAAACCAGACTTCAGGCACAGATAACAAAACAGCTGAAAATACAAATTCTGTCATTGATACACTGACAAACCTCTATGACAAAGCCGGTCGTGAAAATGATTATCTGAGTACCTACCTTACCGCCCAGGACAGATCAGAGCTTATAAACAAGTTTTCAAAACTTCCTGTCAGCAATTTCCTTATGCAGAAAATCGCCAGTGGAGAGGCAAGTACAAAAGAGATAATTACTGTAATCAAAAATATTATTCCACTTGCTGATTCAAATATCATTGCTGACCTTTTCCAGTCACCTGTATTTGAACGTATATTTGAACGCTTTCTGCAGTCATCATGGACTATCACTCCTGATAAATTAAAAAAAGATGGCGAGATAAGTTCTTTCTATTCAAAGATGCACTCACAGTTAAAACAGTTTGAAGGACTTATACAGACCGCCCTTTCCGGCGAGGACTCAAGCAATATGGGACAGGCAGCCCACGATATGCAGAGCAATATAGAATTTATGAAAACAATGAGTGAAGCTTTTTCATATATGCAGCTTCCGCTTAAGCTGCAGAATCAGGACGCGCATGCTGATTTGTATGTATACACGCAAAAGGAAAAAATCAAGGCAAACCCTGATAAATTACATGTGCTTCTACATCTTGACCTTGAACATCTTGGAACCATAGATATTTATATTGACAAAAATAAACACGATATAAACACAAAATTTCTTTTAAGTGACAAAAATGCCGCTGATTTGATTAAGACTAACTCTGACATGTTAAAAAATGCACTTAACCAGCAGGGATATTCATGTTTTGTTCAGGTAGGAGAAGCAGAGACCTCCACAAGCACTGTGGATGAATTTATAAATACCAAAATAAACACTTCCGCCACATCAACTATGAAGCGTTTTTCATTTGATATTCGTGCATAAATTATTTCTGAAAAAAGAGAGGTATCACATCAAATACCAATGTGATACCTCTCTTAAATTATGAGATTTCTCCATTTTTACTTTCATAGTAGCGCTCAGCATCATCAAAAACAAAATCAAACACCGACGCCATTCCTACAAACTCACACCCATAAGTTGTGGTGCCATCATCATTCTTGTTTCTTCTAAGTATTCTGACAACACAATTGAGACAATCCTTTTCATCTTCAAATTCAAGCCTCGAATTAAAATAAAAACCTATCGGAAGTACACTTTTTGAGACAAATCCTATTCCATGCCTTGAAATGTTAATAACATCAATAGGTGCATTTATATTGCTCACATGTACATTATCCTGCTTAAATATAGAAGACACTTCAAGATGCATCTTCACAGGAATCCTCTTACTCCTTCTTTGCTCATCTAATACTTTTTCTTCCTCCATACCATACCTCCTGCTTTTTAACGTTTCCCGCAGAGTTCGTACAACGAAAATTACAATAACTCCTGTAAAATCTGATTGATCATTCCAGGATCTGCTTTGCCCTGCATAGCCTTCATAGTCTGTCCTACAAGGAAACCTATAGCCTTCTTCTTTCCACTTCTGTAATCTTCAACTGACTGTGGGTTTTCTTCAATAACCTTCTCAATTACTGATTTGAGAGCTCCGTCATCAGCTACTGTCTTAAGACCATTTTCCTCTACATACTTCTCAGGGTCTATATCATCAGCAAATATCTTTTCAAATACTTCCTTTGCAACTGAGCTGTTTATAACCTTTTCTTCTGTAAGGTTTATAAGTTTTGCAAGATTTTCCGGTGAGAATTTAAGCTGTTCAGGCTCAATTGCTGCCTCTTTCATAAGACGCATAGTTTCAACCATAAGCCAGTTCGAAACTTTCTTAGGATTATTACAGATTGCTGTAGTGGCCTCAAATATATCTGCAAGATGCTTGTTTCCTGTAAGGATTTCTGCATCATACTCAGGGATATTGTACTCTGTCTTATATCTCTCAAGCTTCTCATCACGAAGCTCCGGCTGTGCTGCTCTTATCTCATCAAGCCACTCATCACTTATAATTATAGGTACAAGGTCTGGATCCGGGAAATATCTGTAATCCTGCGCATCCTCTTTCGAGCGCATTGCATACGAATACTCTTTGTTATCATCCCAACGTCTTGTCTCCTGAATTACCTTTTCTCCTGACTCAATAAGGTCTATCTGACGCTCTCTCTCAGCCTCTATTGCTCTTGCTATCGCCTTAAATGAATTAAGGTTTTTCATCTCTGTACGAGTACCAAACTCCGTAGCTCCAACTTCTCTTACAGAAAGGTTTACGTCAGCTCTCATTGAGCCTTCCTGAAGCTTACAGTCTGACGCTCCAAGATACTGAACAATAAGTCTTAACTTGTCAAGGTAAGCGATAACTTCCTCTGCCGAGCGCATATCAGGCTCAGATACTATCTCTATAAGCGGTACACCTGAACGGTTAAAGTCAACAAGTGAACTCTCACCCCATTCATCATGTACAAGCTTTCCGGCATCCTCTTCCATATGAATCTCATGGATTCCTATAGTCTTCTTTCCGCCGTCCTCTGTCTCTATCTCAATACCACCATTGCGGCAGATTGGAAGATAAAGCTGTGAAATCTGGTAATTCTGTGGATTATCCGGATAAAAATAATTTTTTCTGTCAAACTTACAATTCTGTGTGATAGTACAGTTTGTAGCAAGACCTACTGCAATGGCATATTCAACTACTTTTTTATTCAGAACAGGTAAAGAGCCAGGCATACCTGTACAAACCGGACATGTATGAGCATTTGGCGCACCACCAAACTCTGTTGAACATGAACAGAAGATTTTTGTCTTTGTCGCAAGCTCTACATGCACTTCAAGTCCTATGACTGTTTCATACTGTTTCATTCTATTCCTCATTTCTGCGCTTTATTAAGCAAGTGGGCTATGCATAAACTCTCTTGTCTGCTCATAAGCATAAGCGGCGCGTATAATATTTTTTTCTTTAAAGCAATCACCAATAAGCTGTAAACCTATCGGAAGTCCCTTACTGTCAATTCCGCAAGGAACTGATATACCAGGAAGTCCTGCAAGATTTACGGATATTGTATATATATCTCCGAGATACATTTTAAGCGGGTCACTGAGACTCTCTCCAAGTTTAGGAGCTGTTGTTGGAGCAGCCGGTCCAAGTATCACATCATATTTTTCAAATGCTTTGTCAAATGCCTTCTTTATAAGAGCCTTTGTTCTCAAAGCCTTAAGATAATATGCATCATAGTAACCTGAACTGAGAACAAATGAACCAAGCATTATTCTTCTCTTTACCTCAGGACCAAATCCTTCTGAACGTGATTTTTTATACATATTGTGAAGACCTTCATAATCTTCTGTGCGGTATCCATACTTAACTCCATCAAATCTTGAAAGGTTTGAACTTGCCTCGGCACATGCGATTACATAGTAAGCAGGTATTGCATACTCAACAAGACTAAGGTCGAACTCCTCTACTATGGCACCCTTCTTCTCAAGCTCTTTGGCTGCTGCAAGAACAGCTTCCTTAACTTCGCTGTCAAGACCATCACCAAAATAATCTCTCGGTATACCAATCTTCATTCCTTTTACATCATCAACGAGAGCTGATGTAAAGTCAGTATCATCTCTATCTACAGATGTAGAATCTTTTTTATCATGTGACGAGATAATCTCAAGGATAGTTGCACAGTCTGTAACATCCTTTGCAACTGGTCCAATCTGGTCAAGAGATGAACCATATGCTATAAGTCCATAACGAGAAACTGTTCCATATGTTGGCTTTATACCGGTAACACCACAGAATGAACTTGGCTGTCTTATAGAACCGCCTGTATCAGAACCAAGTGCATAGAAACACTCCTCTGCTGCAACTGCAGCACATGAACCGCCCGAAGAACCACCAGGTACATGCTCTGTATTCCATGGATTCTTTGTCTCTCCATATGCAGATGTCTCTGTTGTGCTCCCCATCGCAAACTCGTCCATATTTGTCTTTCCAAGTATTACGGCACCAGCTTTTTCAAGATTTAAAACTGCTTCTGATGTGAATGTAGGTACAAAATTTCCAAGTATCTTAGAACTGCAGGTAGTAAGCATTCCTTTTGTACACATATTGTCCTTTATAGCAACAGGAACTCCCGCAATAGGACTGTCAATCTCTCCGGCATCAATAAGCTTCTGAACTTCTTCCGCTCTCTTTAATGCACCCTCTCTGTCAACAGTTACAAAGCTGTTTACCTTTGCTTCCTTTTCCTCGATAGCATCAAGTGCAGCTTTTGTTGCTTCAACAACTGTTATCTCTTTATTTTTAATCTTTTTGCCCAGCTCTACGGCTGTCAGCTTCATTAAAGACATATTACTCCTTTCCAGCGCAAACAAAGCGCATGACATTTTTATTTTTAACCAACTATTGTCTTTGGTACTACAAATGCATCATCTTTTTCCTCTGGTGCATTCGCAAGAGTCTGTTCTCTTCCATCACCATTTTCAACAACATCCTCACGGAATACATTGTTTACCGGGAATACGTGTGACATAGGCTCAACACCTGTTATATCAAGTTCATTAAGCTTGTCTATATAGTCAAGCATCTCTCCCATATCCTTCTTTGCCTGTTCTTTTTCTTCATCACTAAGTTCAAGCTTTGCAAGAATACCAACATATTCTATTGTTTCATCTGAAATAATATTAGCCATTTTTCCTCCTTTTACCCAAAAAGACCTACAAAGAAATCTTTTATGGCATTAAAAATATTTGCAAAAAAGTCTCCTACCTTTTCGATAAGTCCACCTGTGTCAACATTGCTAAACTCAATGCCTTTATCTTTAAGCTTGTTATAAAGCTCTGTGGCCTGTTCTTTTATAGCATCTACATCTACATCAACCTCAGACACCTTCATAAGCATATCTGTAAGTTTTTCCGCATCTTCTGAAGATATATCAAGTCCCAGCGCATCCGCTGAAGAATCAATCGCATTTCTTATGTCTTCCTCTGTGGACAGCTGGTTTTCAAATATCTTCTGCTTTGCTGCTGCCACAAGTTCAACAACCTTTTCCCGGTCACCAAAACTTTCACCAACTTCGGCTGTTGTCACAAGTTCATCAGTAGCAGTATCCATAGTATCCTCAGATATCTCTTCACCTGTCATAACCCCATATGCCTTCATTGCTCCCACAAGAGCCGAAGTTCCAGAGATTTCAAAAGGTCCCACCACCAGTATGCTTGCGTCTGTAAGCCCTGCAGTTATAAGTGCATTACAATACATACCTGTTGTACAGTAATTTATATTTTTAGTCGATACCTTTATTCCGCTGTCTTTCTCTGTCTTAACTATCATGACAGATGATAATGCTCTTGTTCCAATAACAGATTTATCAAGATAGCTTCCAAGATAGTTATGTTCATCTTCATTAGTGATAAGTATAGTCTTATAATCAGCCACATCAGCCTCTGTTATTCCAAAATTCTGTAATACTTTTTCCTTTTCTGCCGGTTTTAAATCAGCACCGAAAGCTATATACTTATCATATTTTGTATCTGCATTTTCAATATCACCTGCAACCTGGTCAGCAGATACCCCCACAGAATTTACTGTGGAAAATGTAATACCCAAACTCAATACAACACACAATATACTTTTAAATATTTTTTTCATATAATCCTCATTTCTGAGCAACTTATTACAAAGCTATTTGTTTTGCTCATAAACAAACAGTCACCTCATTTTGAGTAAAGTATTTAAAATCCCCCGTCATCACAGACGGAGGACTCAAATTTAAAAGCAGCAAACACCATTATGCGTTCTTAATTCGCTCCATAGCCTTCTTTGTATTCTCAAGGCTGCCAAATGCAGTCAGTCTGAAATATCCCTCTCCACTAGGACCAAAACCTGAACCTGGTGTACCAACAATATTAAGATTTTCAAGAAGATAATCGAAAAATTCCCATGATGTCATCTTATCAGGTGTCTTAAGCCAGATATATGGTGCATCCACACCACCAAAGACTTCATATCCTGCACCTGATAGTCCTTCTCTGATAATCTTTGCATTGTTCATATAATAATCAATCTGTTCTCTTGTCTGTTTCTTGCCTTCCTCTGTATACACAGCCGCTCCTGCTGCCTGTATAATATAAGGAGCTCCGTTAAATTTTGTACCATGACGGCGTGCCCAGAGACTGTGAAGTGTAACATCACCACACTTAAGGTCTTTAGGAATAACTGTAAATCCAAGACGTGTTCCTGTAAAACCTGCATTTTTTGAGAAACTTCTAAGCTCAATGGCACAACCTTTTGCACCCTCACACTCATATATAGAATGTGGAACATCAGGTGTTGATATATACGCCTCATATGCAGCATCGTATATGATAACTGCTCCAACTTTAAGAGCATAATCAACCCATTCCTGAAGCTGTGATTTCTTTATTGTTGTTCCTGTTGGATTGTTTGGGAAACAGAGATAAATAATATCAGGTGTCTCCTTAGGAAGTTCAGGACAGAAATCATTCTCCTTTGTACAAGGCATATATATAACGTCTGACCATTTTTCAGTAGTCGGATCATATGTACCTGTACGTCCTGCCATCGCATTTGTATCCACGTATACCGGATAAACCGGATCGCAAACTGCAATCTTGTTATCCTGAGCGAAAATATCTCCGATATTTCCTGAATCGCTCTTAGCTCCATCACTTACAAATATTTCATCAGCCGATATATCGCAGCCTCGAGACTTATAGTCATTCTGTGCTATAGCTGAACGAAGGAATTCATATCCAAGATCTGGAGCATATCCCTTAAATGTATCTTTATTCGCCATCTCATCTACAGCACTATGAAGTCGGTCAATAACAGCTGGTGCAAGAGGGAGTGTGACATCGCCAATACCAAGTCTTATGATATTTGAAGCTTTGTCCGGATTTGCCTCACCATATGCAGCAACTTTTTTTGCTATTGTAGAAAATAAGTAGCTACCAGGTAATTTCAAATAGTTATCATTGATTTTAAACATAACTCTTTTTAACCACCTTTCTTTTGTTATGAATTGCATTTATTTTATATGTAAACAATTCTTTATTATTTTACAGTAAACGTTATTTCATTGCAACATTTTTTTCCTTATTGAAAATATCCGGGATATATCTTATAATGAAAGTCCTTGGCAGGGGCGCCGAAGATAACTGATACTGCACAGTATCAGTTTACCTCTTCGGTTCAAAAAAAGGACTATACTTTGAATTTTTCAAAAGTGTAGTCCTTTTTACAATTATATTTACTGCTCTTTATATGTATCCAGCAACTTTACAAATTCATCACCTTTTATAGGTTTTGAATAGTAATATCCCTGCAGATAATGTACACCTTTGGCGGCAAGTGTCTCTGCCATCTCTTCTGTCTCTATTCCCTCAGCTACTATCTTCAGTTTAAGGTCACTTATCAGTTCTATAACTTTTGTAAGCACTGCCATGGACTTTTCTATTGATTCCGCAGATTTCATCTCTTTATATATTATTCTGCTGTGCTCTGGATAACAGCCCCATATAAGAGATTTGTCAAGCTTGATAATCTCATATGGAACATCTACCATCTGTGCAATATTGGAATATCCTGTTCCAAAATCATCCATTGAAAATGTCACGCCAAGATTTCTAAGCTCACTTACATTATTAGTGAGCATATTTCCCGAAGAAGTGGCAGCCGTCTCTGTAATTTCAAGATTAAGAAAATCAAATGGAAGCCCGTACTTATTAAGCACATTTGTTATCTGATTAACAAGACCTCTGTCTATACACTGGATTGCAGAAAGATTTATCTCTATATATTTTATTCCTCTCTGAATAAAATTCTTCTCTTTTGCAAAACTGCATACCTTATTTAAGACAATATCACCTATCTTCATTATCATGCCTTCTTTTTCAGCAATTGTGATAAATTCATCAGGTGATATAAAACCAATAGTCTTATCATCCTTAAGTCTTATAAGTGCCTCTGCTGAATGAAAGTTTTTATCCTCAACTGAATATATAGGCTGATATACAATATAAAAACCATCATTATTTATTGCATTCTCAAGAATCCTAAGAATAGTGGCATATCTCTTTTTCTCCTTATATATATGCTTGTCTATTGTATAAAAATTTTTACTGCGGTCTTTGTATTTTTCAATAAAGTCAAATGTATCCTCAAGTTCCATAATACTTCTTGCTTCTTCGGGACACTTGATTATACTTATATTTCCAGTTATATGTATTAAATTTTCATGTATTGTATAATCATACTCTATGTTATTGCCAAGCTGTCTGATTTTATCATCTGAATATTCTTTTTCAGAAAGTATTATACCTATTATCTCCTCCTCGACAGAATATACATCACACCCCATAATTCTTTCTACTATACCTGCGATATCCTTCAGTATAAGCTGGCACATATCATGTCCATACTGCCCATGCACTATCTGAAACTCGTGAAAACTTATCTGGCACACATAAAAATCCCTTTCTGATTCATACTCCCTTCTAAGCATCTTTCTGTATGCATGTGAATTAAAACATGCATTTTCATAATTTATATAGACAGTTGCATCCTCAAATGTAAGATAATTCATAAGCATAAGGACAACAAGACCTATATCTGAGAGTAGCATCGTAGGCTGAATCATCTGTGCAAAAACAAACATGAACCACACAATAAATCCCATCAGAAGATTTCTGATATTTTTTTTGCCAAGCTTTGCCCTGTTTACAAAAATACATATCATCGACATTATAAAATATATTATAATCACCGCATATGTAACATTTAATATTGGTCCATATGTGTACGCACCATCAAGATTAAAATGAAAATTTATATTTGAAACAAAACCACTTATTATCCCTGCTGTGACAGGCAGCACTCTGATAATATTTATTACAATGTTCTCTCTTGTATATTCTCCACAAATGCTTATAACATGCAGATAAAGCAGATACACACAACAGCATATTGTAACAAAGAATAATCTGTGGCATATATCATGTGGCAATATGATAGTTGTACTCCTGTGATATAAATTATACATTGAAAGCCATTCAAACACTATATTTACAGATAACATTATCAGTGTCAGGAAAAAATAATACCCCTTTTCAAAAGGAGATCTTTTATTTTTTATATATAACACCCATATTATCACCAGAAGAATCATACCAATTATTCTTATCTCAGCATTCAGGCGATACATATTTTTAAATATAGTTTGAAGTTGTTCCATATTCTTCTCCATTTCTTAATAAAAACCGTAATACTGCAAAAGTTTCTTTGCTCTTATTATTATATCAAATTTCTTAAGTTCATACAACTCAAACTCTGTCATGTAATTATCTCTTCAATAAGTTTTGAAACTCTCTCTATCTCTCCTTTAAACTCTCTTGCAGATATTCTTCTTGCACCCTGTGAGGCAACAATTATCTGCTCAAGTCCATCCGACGTTGCCACCGTGACATTATGTTTTCTTCCTATCTCATGTGTAACCTTTTCTATATACATATCAGCAGTCTCTGCCTCTTTTGTATATACCACATTTATATTGTGATATTTTATTACATCTCCCGGATTTCCTTTAACTTTATAGGCATCAAAAACAAGTATTAAAGTACACTGCATATATCCCTGATAATTGCAAAGTATATCCATAAGCTTTGTTCTTGCTGAATCAAGGCTTACCTTTGAAAGCATATTTAATTCTTCCCACGAAAAAATAATATTATATCCATCCACAAGCAGATATTCTTTTGAATCTCTCGTATCTTTTTTATGATACCTCTGATAAGTCTCAAGTTCTTCTTTTGTATAGGTGTGCTCTTTTTTCTTCCATTTCTTACGCGCTTCATATCCAAGATTAGCACCTGTCTGTCCCGGAAGTTTTTTCCCTATAGAGCCAAAAGTTCTCTCAAATATAGCCTCAAGCTCCTCATCATCAGCTTCTATACTACTCTGCCTTTTTACTGCCTGTGTATAAATTTCACTTTTAGATTCATCCTCTGCTTTACTTATAAGCCTTCCTTCAACATGCATGTAGTCAGGCACCTGATACCACGGTACATAAAAACCTGCGCCATGTGCGCAGAATACAGAGCCTGTAGGGTTATTCACATCATCATCCGGATTGTATGCTATACTCTCAATTATCTCCTCTGCATTATGACACTCCCTGTAACCACACAACGAACATGACAATTTTCCACGTCCTGCAGTATATGAATTTACTTCTGTCATATAACCTGTCATCGAAGATACCGGCACTTCTCCCTTCAATACAGAAAACTCTCCCTGTAACTCCGGTCCTTCAAAAGAACCGTTCATACGCTGTATATCTGTCATTGCACGGCCGACACACTCTGATGGAACAGTAAGCATAAACTCATAATAAGGCTCAAGCAGTACACTCTCAGCCTGCATAAGCCCCTGTCTCACTGCCCTGTATGTTGCCTGCCTGAAATCTCCACCCTCTGTATGTTTCTGATGAGCTCTTCCTCCTGTCACAGTTATCTTTATATCTGTAATAGAAGAGCCTGTAAGCACTCCTGGATGTTCTCTCTCCTCAAGATGTGTACATATAAGCCTCTGCCAGTTTCTGTTAAGCTCCTCCTCTTTGCAGTCACAGGAAACTACTATGCCGCTGTCTGTCTCTCCAGGCTCCATAAGAATGTGAACCTCTGCATAATGTCTCAATGGTTCAAAATGCCCCACACCTTCTACAACACTTCTTATAGTCTCTTTATATACAATATTGCCCTTTCCAAAATCAATCTCTGTCTGAAACCGTTCAAATACCAGTCTTTTAAGCACCTCTATCTGAACTTCTCCCATAAGCTGTGCATTTATCTCCTGTGCCGCCTCATTCCAGACTATATGCAGCTGAGGGTCTTCCTCCTCAAGCTGTCTCATATATCCCAAAAGCTGATGCATATCTGTTCCCTGCTCAGCCATCACTTTATATGTCATAACAGGCTCAAGTAACGGTACCTCTGACTTATCTTCTGCTCCAAGGCACATACCAGGCAAAGTCTTTACAGGACCTGTGACAGCACATACCATTCCCGCCGGGGCTTCATTTATGGCAGTATATTTATTGCCTGAATATATCCTTATCTGCTCAATCTTTTCATCTGTATCCCCAAGGACTTCCTTTACCTTTAAACTACCTCCGGTTATCTTCATATATGTCAGTCTTTTACCCTGGTCATCCCTTGCAATCTTATAAACCTTTGCTGCAAACACTTCCTTGTATTCCGGCATAACGATAAACTTATAAAGTCCATCCATGAACTCTTTTACACCTTCAAGTTTAAGTGCCGAGCCAAAATAACACGGAAAAACCTTTCTCTCCGATATAAGCTGCCGGATATCTTCTCCGGATATTTCTTCACCATCCATATATGATTCAAGCAGCTCCTCATCACATACTGCTATGTCTTCCATAAATTCAGACGATTCTGTATCAGTAAAATCTATACATTCCCCGCCAAGATTTTCTTTTAATTCAGCCATAATATCTTCTCTGTCACGATTGGCTATATCCATCTTGTTTACAAATATAAATGCCGGTATACCATAACGTTTCAACAAGGTCCATAAAGTACTTGTATGTGCCTGAACTCCATCTGTACCACTGATAAGCAGAATAGCATAATCAAGCACCTGCAGCGTTCTCTCCGTCTCCGCCGAAAAATCAACGTGCCCCGGAGTATCCAGAAGTGATATCTGCATATCTTCAATATCAAAAACTGCCTGCTTTGAAAAAATTGTGATACCTCTCTCTCTTTCAAGCTCATTAGTATCCAAAAATGCATCTTTATGGTCAACTCTGCCAAGCTTTCTTATCTTTCCTGAATTGTACAAAAAACTTTCTGACAAAGTTGTCTTTCCTGCGTCTACATGACCAAGCACCGATGCACATATATACTTCTTGTCCATAAAAATCTCCATTTCTATTTTTTCCAAAAAGGAATAAAGGCATGTCCACAGACACACCTTTTACTCCCCATTATCAGTGTACTGTATCGCTGATAATCGGCATAATATCACTGTTACACTAGTATATTCCGACAGCTCTCTTTGCCAGTTCATCCGCCATATCATTATACTTATCATTCGAATGGCCTTTTACCTTGACAAACCGAATATCAATCCTGTCCTTTACACTGTCATAAAATTTTTTGTAAGCTATCGTGCCCGCTTTGTTAGCTTTCCAGTCACCAAGACACCATCTTGCTATACCTTCATAGTCATGATATATAACTAATGTATTTATGTTTTCTTCAAGTGCATATCTCATCGCAGCCTCAGAACCTTTGATTTCTCCGGCAACATTTCTCATAGACGCAAGACTTTTATCTTCTACCTTTTCAGAAAAACATATTTCTTCTCCATCTCTGAGAATAACCATCCCGTAAGAAAACTCTTCAGTTGCAATATTGTAACTTCCATCTACATATGCTATAACTGCATCTTCTGGAATCTCAGCTTCTGAAACTTTTGCAGAACCTTCACTCATATCCCCTGAAAGATAAGCTTTCGCCTCTGATTCAGTCTTAAAACTTTTATATACCGCACCGGAAAATCCGTCTATCTGACTTTTACACTCAGCCCAGCTGTTAAAGATTCCGGTTTTTCTTCCTTTTTTTATAACATAATACTTCGATGCCAAGTCTGTCTCCTCTCTGTCGCAACGAGAATGTGCCTGTCCGTTTTCGCAATCACCTGACCTATATTCTGGAAACACTCTCTACAATTTTTCTATACTCCTCTTTTTCATCCATAAACTGTCTGTATATATCCATAACACCGTCATTAATACCATTTCTAAGCGGCTCAACAATCTTGACAATTATATTAAGTAATGACTCAAGTCCCATATTTGCAACAAGTCCCTTAAGTGTATGTGCACAGTTAAATGCTGCATCTATGTCATTCTTCTCAAGACACTCTCCAAGGAGTTCAAAATTCTTGTCATCAAGCATTTCAAAAAGACAATTTTCATAGAAATCTTCATCATTTAAAAAACGCTCAAGCGTAGTTTTCATGTCACATCCCTTTGCCTCTAAAGCTTCTGTAAGTTTACTCATATTTCCCCTCCAATATATATTTTTATTTAGTCAGCTTATTGATTCTTTCTTTTACATTTTCTGACGATGTAATGACAAGTTCTGCTGATGCCGCAATTTCTTCTGTTGAAGCTGCAAGAGTTTCTACTCTTGTGTTTACATTACTAACAGTATCCATAAGAAATTCTGCATCTTTTATAATCTTTTGAACAGACTGTAATATAATTTCCTGGCTTTCATTGCTTCTGCTGGCTGTCTCTCTTGAGTCTGAAGCAAGTTTATTTATCTCGCCTGCTACAACCGCAAAACCTTTTCCTGCCTCACCTGCTCTCGCCGCTTCTATACTTGCATTAAGTGCCAGAAGATTTGTCTCAGTAGCAATAGAAACTACCTCCTCATTATTTTTAGAAAGCTCTGCTACGAGACTGTTTATACTATGCATAGACTCATTTAATTCTCTGCTGAAATCAGCTATACTCTGCATCTCTTTTGCAATCTGCGTACTCTCCTCTGCATTGTTCATATTCCCGTCTACCATATTGTCAACGGCTTCATGCAGCAGGGCAAAATCGTTTCCAACTTCACTTATTGCAAGATTTATATTATTCTCCTGCTCTTCTATAATACTTTTTTCCTTATTTATTTCATCAACAAGCTCAACTGCACGTTCTTTTTCCTGTTCAACCATACTCTTTATGTAATAAATACAGTTTTCTTTTCTGTTATAACCATTGTATATAGCTGTAACCATATCCGAACATGTATCATATCCACAGCATGAACAGTTTATGTACTGACTCTCCTTTGTAGCCTTGTTCATAGACTCAAATATCTGCTGCTTTTCAGACTCGGTAGGAATCTTATTAACATTTCTGTCTGATAAATCATTGTATGTCCTGAGATAATCCTCAAGTCTAAGATTCTTAAACTGCTGATTCAGCTTCTTAAGTCTCTGCTTAGGAGATGCTTTTTTAGACCATGTATGATTTCCTGTATTTTTCTTTACTTCTTCCCTTATCTTCAAAAGATTACACAATGCTGCATCCGTGCCTGCCAATTCAGGTTCCGTAGCTGTTCCATATATACAGCCACTGCCACAGTTAAGCGCATCTATAAAAAGATATGGCAGTTTATTTTTTTCTATTTTTTCTTTATTGTGCTCAATCCATTCATACATATGTTTTTCGCCTTCTATCTGGCGAATAAACACACTTTCACCCAGGAACCAGTATACATTTTCCTTAAGTCCGCCCGGAGTAGGATAAATTGAACCAAGACCATACTCTATCTCATCAGAACACATCTCTCCGTAAACTTTATGCTCTCTTACATATTTCATAAGATGATCAAATGTTACATTGTACTGAATATATCCTTTATTCTGCGGTTCTTCCATTTCCAATTTTTTAGCAATACAAGGACTTATAAACGCAAGTTTTTCCTTTATTCCCATCTCCTTACGCGCATATATAGCCGCACACATCATAGGACTCTGCACCGGAAAAAGTTTTGGCAGAAGCTCAGGTGCATATCTTTCTATATATCCTACTACAGCAGGACATGGCTGTGATATTCCTCCCAGGAAATTATTTTTCTCAATATAATTAAGATATCCCCATGTAGTTATATCTGCTCCAAATGATACACTTATTATTCTGTTTACGCCAAGTTTTTTAAGGCCACCAAGAACTTTTTCATATTCATTTGGATAATTTGCCTTAAATGCAGGTGCAAGAAGTAAAGAGATTTTTTCTCCTTTTTTCAATGCCTCAAAAAACTCTTCTGTATCATCCACAAACTCTCTTGCAGAATGTTCGCACACATCAAAACATGCCCCACATGCAATACATTTTGAGCCATCAACTTCAATTCTGTTTTTCCCCTCTACTTCTGTTGCCACATTAGCCCCTACACAGCTGCATACTCCTATACATTTATTACATCCTATACATTTGTCATTAGTAATTACCAAACCATTCTGAACAATCTCCATCTCATTCTCCTCCTGTATATTAACTTGACTTTTTCGTTAATCTCATTTATATCTGTCTTAATTTAATAAGAATTTCTCCATAAAGGTGCATTAGCTCATCATGATGCTGCTTTATATACTCCGCATCCAGCTCTTTTGCTGCCATTTCCATATCCTTAGCTTTATCGGCAAGCTCTGTCGCACCTATCGTATATGATGTACTTTTTATTCCATGTACTCTTATTCTGTAATTCTGCCAGTCCTCCTCTAAATAAAATTTTTCGAGTTCTTCACATCTGTCATCTTTTACATACTCGTTTATAACAGTCCTGTAAATATTTTCATCCTGACAGCAGTAATTCATGCCTGTCTCCGTGTCAAGATAACTTATCTTCTCTAAAAACTCTGATTTTATAATATTGTCCGAATTATCCTCTTTACTCTGCTCTACCTCTTTATCAGCTTCTTTATTCTCTTCTTCAACTTCCGGCTCCTCCTCAGGAATCTGCTCTTCTTCAACTCGCAGAATAAGTTTCTCCGGAAGATATTTTAAGATGAGTTCCTCTAATTTTTCAGGCTGGATAGGCTTTGAAAGATAATCTGAAAAACCAATCTCAATATATTCTTCTCTCGCTCCTATAAGTGCATTAGCCGTAAGCATTATAACCGAAGTATCATCATTGAGATTATCTTTTATCTTTTTCATCTCTTTGATAGTTTCAACACCATCCATATCAGGCATCATATGATCAAGAAAAATCATATGATATTTCTTATTGGAAATTTTTTTCAGGCACTCTGCCGCACTCAGAGCAGTATCAATATTTATATGAGTGCGCTTTAAAAGTCCCTCTATAACCCTGAGATTCATTGGAACATCATCCACAACAAGAATTCTTCCTGCAGGTGCCCTGAAACTTTCTCTGTACTTCTCAGTATGCTCACACATTTCCTTATATTTCTCTGTAAAATCACCTAACGGCTCAATGTTAATAATTTTTTGTGGTATATTCACACTGAATTTTGAACCTTTTCCATACTCACTCTCAACCTCTATCTTTCCATCCATAAGGTCAACCAGCTGTTTTGTTATGTTTAACCCAAGCCCTGTTCCCTCTATATTTCTGTTTTTCTTCTCATCAATTCTCTGGAAAGATTTGAATAACTTGTCAAGATTCTCCTCACTTATTCCCATTCCTGTATCTTTTACTATCACATGAAGAACAATATTTTCCTCATCAAGTAATTTCCAGTCAACATGCAGAATAACCTTACCTTCCTTTGTATATTTTACAGCATTGGTAAGAAGATTTATTATTATCTGTTTTATCCTCACCTCGTCACCCAAAAGTTCAGAAGGCAGTGAATGTGAATTTGTAACCACAAACTTAAGACCTTTATCATTTGCCCTTGAGGATACCATATTATATACATCTTTCAAAAGTTCAGCTACACTGTACCTGCTTTTTATTATATCCATTTTTCCTGACTCAATCTTCGAAAAGTCAAGAATATCATTTACAAGCCCAAGAAGTGTTGTTCCTGCATTCTGAATATTTATTGCATATTCAGTTATAGTTTCATCATTGCACTCCCTTAATATCATAGTATCCATACCAAGTACAGCATTTATAGGCGTTCTTATCTCATGAGACATATTCGCAAGGAATGTACTTTTGGCTTTATTGGCCTGTATAGCCTCTGCCTTTGCCTTATCTGCTTCCACCTTTGCCTCAATAAGTATCTGATTCTGTCTCTCGACATTTTTCATCTCACGCTCAATAATCTCTGCATTTTCCTGAATACGGCCTATATTTTTGTTTATATGTTTAGCTATATGGACAAGCAGCATGGTTACTGCAAATAATGTCATACCTACTCTGCTAAACATTCCAAGATCCCCAACATGAACAACATACGTTCTTACTATATCTATCACGGCACCTATAATCAGAAAAGTTACCGCCAGACACTCTATAAAAAGAGTGTTATCATGGTTTCTTTTGGCTGAAATAAATGAACTTATAATTATAACTATTCCCGAAACAAATATAAGAATATGTGACATAAATGCCATGTTCATAAAGTCAACCGTATTGGTCAGCTGCAGAGTTAACTGAATAACTGTATTAAGAATACATAGTAATAAAATCAGCTTAAATCTCTTAAGATAATGCTCTGACAGTGTCTTGTCAAAATAAAGAAGCAAAAAAGCCGGCAGAAGCATAAGTATGAAAAATACCAGAATAGAGTACAACGTCTGATTGCCATAAAATATACTAAGAGACTTTGTCTCAATAGTATAGTAAACACCACTTACCAGACACATAAGTCCCAAATACTCCACACCACCTGTATTGTGCTCTGACTTATATCTCACAACAGTAAAAGCCATAAGAACAAAGCCGGCTATAACTATTATTCCACACAATAAAAAATTTATCATGTTCTTTTTCATAAGATTAGCAACTGCTATGTCTCTTGGAGCTATAAACATCTCTGAAATATTTGCGGCAAAATCATCATACGGCGATATCATCTCTATCTTTACCCTGCCGCTTTCCATTTTATATGGGATATCTACAAAATTAACTATGCTTCCAGGAGTCTTTCCAAATTTACGCCTGTCATGTTTTCCAAATTCATATACCACTTCATCATCTATATATACTCTGACTTCTTTGTCTGCTGACAGAAAAGAAAGTGACATTCCTGCGTATGCTTTAGGAATTGTATTTTCTACGACAATCATTGCCCCTGAATTACTTTTTTCGGAATATGGCAGTTCCGGAATTTCAAAAGAAGAACCATCTTCCCTCGTAAGCACCCAGCCACGATTAAATTCAAAAACTTTTCCTTTTCCCAGACTTTTATCGTCTACCTGAAAATTATTTACCACAACAATAATAATAATCATTTGTATTAACATGACTACCCATATTGATTTCTTAAGTATATTAAAGCTTTTCTCTATCTTCATAATAATCCCCATTCCGGAGCACTTTACGCGACGTGATGCCATCAAAGCTATCTGTGACGCTCCGCATAAATAGCCGTGTGAAAAATCAGCATATCAATGTGATTTTTCACACTATTCTCCATAATAATTTATTGCGAAATTAACATAATTATTCCTGACAAGTTCATTATAAACATTATATATTATACTACATTTTAAACAAAAACTCAAATCTATCATACAGACTACAGCTCCGAAAGGTAAAAATATTTCGCACTAAATATAAAGATAA
>JAFPDA010000117.1 GCA_017425575.1 Lachnospiraceae bacterium
CAAATCGCTGCATATTACTTTTTACGATAACAATGCAAAATGTTATGTCGAGGTGCAGTTAAGAACCAAATATATGGATGACTATGCGGAGATTGGACCTGCAAATCATCTGGGATATGAAAAGAGACAGGAAAATGACCGTGCAAGAAGAGACCGTATACCCAAAGGGGAGTGTATTTATTTTGATGAGGCATATGAGAGAGGTATGCTTTTGCAGAAGCTTGAACTTTCCGAACTTGATGTAAACATGTTCGGTGCAGTAAACAACAGTCTTATAAATGACGGATGTGGACTTTACAGAGGAAGGCTTATCCTGCCGTATGAGCATTTATCAAAATTCCAGAGCGATTTGGATTAATGGAAAAGATTAGCTTGAAATTAAATATTTCATAATGTATAATGAACGGGATTAAAAATAATCACAGTAAAATTCGATGTGTCGCGTTGCGACGGAATGGAGGAAATCATGGAACTTATGTATCAGAGTACACGAAGTAAAGGAAAAGAGGTAACAGCATCACAGGCTATTTTAAAGGGACTCGCAGATGATGGCGGACTTTTTGTACCAGTTAGCATTCCAAAGCTTGATGTGTCTTTAGATGCTATTTCGAAAATGTCATATCAGGAAACTGCATATGAAGTTATGAAATTATTTTTCACAGACTTTACTGAGGAAGAGTTAAAGAACTGTATCGAGAGAGCATATGATTCAAAATTTGATACAAAAGAGATTGCTCCATTAGTAGAGAAATCAGGTGCATACTACCTTGAGTTATTCCACGGAGCAACAATAGCATTTAAAGATATGGCACTTTCAATTCTGCCACATCTTCTTACAACTTCTGCTAAGAAGAACAATATAAAGAACCAGATAGTAATCCTTACAGCTACATCCGGTGATACAGGAAAAGCTGCCCTCGCAGGATTTGCAGATGTAGAGGGTACAAGCATTATCGTATTCTATCCAAAGAATGGTGTAAGTAAGATTCAGGAGCGTCAGATGGTTACACAGAAGGGTGCTAACACATCTGTTGTGGGTATCACAGGAAACTTTGACGATGCTCAGAGTGGCGTGAAAGCTATGTTTAACAATAAAGAGCTTGCTAAGGTTATGGATGAGCATGGATATCAGTTCTCATCAGCAAACTCAATCAATATCGGTCGTCTTGTACCACAGGTTGTTTACTATGTATATTCATACACAAGACTTCTTGCAAGTGGTGCAGTTAAAGAGGGAGAGCCTGTAAACTTTGTAGTTCCAACAGGTAACTTTGGAAATATCCTTGCAGCATTCTACGCTAAGAACATGGGTATCCCAGTAGGAAAACTTATATGTGCTTCAAATGAGAATAAAGTTCTCTTTGATTTCTTTGAGACAGGTGTATATGACAGAAACCGTGACTTTATACTTACATCATCACCTTCTATGGATATTCTTATCTCAAGTAATCTTGAGCGTCTTATCTTTAAGATTGCAGGCGAGGATGCTGATGCTACAGCAGCTATGATGAAAGCTCTTGCTACAGATGGAAAATATACTATCACACCTGAGATGAAAGAACAGATGAAAGATTTCATAGGAGGATGGGCATCAGAAGAAGAGACTGCAAAAGAGATTAAGAGAGTATATGATGAGACAGGTTATGTTATGGATACACATACAGCTGTTGCTTCTGCTGTATACCATGCATATAAAGAAAAAACATCAGATAACACAAAGACAGTTATAGCATCTACAGCAAGTCCATATAAATTTGGTACAAGCGTAATGGGAGCTATTGACGACAAATACAAGGGCATGGATGATTTTGCACTTATAGATGAGCTTTGCAAGACATCAGGAGTAGCAATTCCAAATGCTGTTGAAGAGATTCGTAAAGCTCCTGTTCTGCATGATACAGTTTGTGAGACAGAGGATATGCAGAAGACAGTAGAGAAGATTTTGGGATTATAATTATAAATATCTATGATACTATAAAAGAGCCGGCAATGCCGGCTCTTTTTTTGAAAAAAAGGACTTGCATATCAGAAAAAAATATGGTAAAGTATGTAAGTGCGTGTGAGCGCATAGAAAATAATAATTAATCACGTATGCGGATTTCGTATTGGTGCCTTATGTACAAAGATGCATAATGGTCTTACGTTTGGAAGTATACGGAAGCAAAAACCTAGGAGGTACAATTATGAGCGTTATTTCAATGAAACAGTTACTTGAAGCAGGTGTTCACTTTGGACATCAGACAAGAAGATGGAACCCTAAGATGGCTGAGTACATCTACACAGAGCGTAACGGAATCTACATCATCGACTTACAGAAGTCAGTAGGCAAAGTAGATGAAGCTTACAATGCAATCAAAGACATCGTTGCAGATGGTGGTTCAGTTCTTTTTGTTGGAACAAAGAAGCAGGCTCAGGATTCTATTAAGACAGAGGCAGAGCGTTGTGGAATGTACTACGTAAACGAGAGATGGTTAGGTGGTATGCTCACAAACTTCAAGACAATCCAGACTCGTATTAAGAGACTTAAAGATATCGAGGCTATGGCTGAAGATGGTACATTTGATGTTCTTCCTAAGAAGGAAGTTATCCTCATCAAAAAAGAGTGGGAGAAGCTTGAGAAGAATCTTGGCGGTATCAAAGATATGAAGAAACTTCCAGATGCTATCTTTGTTGTAGATCCTAAGAAGGAAAGAATCTGTATTCAGGAAGCACATACATTAGGTATTCCACTTATCGGTATTGCAGATACAAACTGTGATCCTGAGGAACTTGATTACGTTATCCCTGGTAATGATGATGCTATCAGAGCTGTTAAGCTTATCGTTTCTAAGATGGCTGATGCAGTTATCGAGGCAAATCAGGGTGTATCAATGGCTGACGTAGAAGAGGAAGCAGAAGAGGCTTAATTTTAAGTCAGGATAACCACAAAAAACAGAGATGCGCATATTATATGCGTATCTCGCTTTTAAATTAGGCAGGCAATAAAAATAATGTTCTCTATACGAGAGCATAATAGATAAATGGAGGAATATAAAGATGGCAATTACAGCTTCACAGGTTAAAGAGTTAAGAGAAATTTCTGGTGCTGGTATGATGGATTGTAAGAAAGCTCTTACACAGACAGACGGAGATATGGATGCAGCAGTAGAATGGTTAAGAGAGAACGGTCTTGCAAAGGCTGCTAAGAAATCTGGTCGTATCGCAGCAGAAGGTATCGTTGCAGTTGACGTTGATGCAGATGGAAAGACAGCTTCAATCGTTGAAGTTAACAGTGAGACAGACTTCGTTGCTAAGAATGATACATTCCAGTCATATGTTGCAGAAGTTGCAGCTCAGGCTAAAGCTACTTCAGCTGCTGATATAGATGCATTCCTTGCTGAGCCATGGGCAGCAGATACAAGCGTTACAGTTGATGAGAAGTTAAAAGCTATGATCGCTGTAATCGGTGAGAACATGAACATTCGTCGTTTTGAGAAAGTTACAACAGACGGACTTGTTGTTTCATACATCCACGCTGGTGGTAAGATTGGTGTATTAGTTGAGGCTGATACAGACTCATCAAGCGACGCTGTAAAAGAGTGTCTTAAGAACGTAGCTATGCAGATAGCTGCTTTAAATCCAAAATATGTATCTTCTGATGATGTAGATCCAGAGTACAAAGAGCATGAGAAACAGATCTTACTTGCTCAGGCAAAGAATGATCCTAAGAATGCTAACAAGCCAGATGAAATCATTGAGAAGATGATTACAGGTCGTCTTAACAAAGAGCTTAAAGAGGTTTGTCTCCTTGAGCAGGAATATGTTAAGGCTGAGAATAAAGAGAACGTTGGAGCATATGTACAGAACGTAGCTAAGGCTGAGGGATGCACAATCAACGTTAAGAAGTTCGTTCGTTTTGAGACTGGTGAAGGTCTTGAGAAGAAGGAAGAAGATTTTGCAGCAGAAGTTGCAGCTCAGATGAACGCATAATTATAATAATATAATTTGAACTTTTAGCCCTTGAATTTGGCAGTTTTGCTGAAATCAGGGGCTGTTTTGTTTAATATAAGCCTTTCTTGCCATTTATATAGTTCAATGCTACAATGTAAACAATTAGTATGGATGTAGGAACAATTACAAGGAGTGAAAATATGGGAGCCTTTTTGAATCGTGGTAATGAGGAATTTTTGGAAAGTGTAAATTCAGAAATATATATTGATAAAACAGATATGATTGCTTTTTTAAATCAGAGAGTAAATACTGAGGGAAAATATATCTGTGTCAGTCGTCCTCGTCGTTTTGGAAAAACCATGACTGCAAATATGATAGCAGCATACTATGAGAAGGGCTGTGATTCAAGAGGTTTATTTGAAAATAGAAAACTTGCTCATGTAGATGATAAGGAGAAATGGGACAGATATCTCAATTGTTTTGATGTTATTCGAATAGATATAGCTGGGCTTTTGGCTGAACATGGAACGGCATTGAAGGCATTAAAAGCATTGGAACGGGGTGTGGTTCAGGAATTAAGGGAGGCTTATCCGATATGCAGTGTAGATGAAACAGAGTCACTTGTGTCTGCATTGACAAAAATAAACGACCAGACCAAAAATCGTTTTATTATTATTATTGATGAATGGGAATGTTTTTTTAGAGATTGTAAAAATGATATAAAAGTACAAAAACAGTATATTGATTTGCTGAGAACTTTATTCAAGGATAATCGTTCTAAGAAATTTTTGGCTTTAGGATATATTACAGGCATTCTTCCAATTAAGCGTTATAAGAGTGAGTCGGCATTAAATAATTTTGATGAATATACCATGACAAGTCCGGCTAATTTAGCTGAATATATTGGCTTTACCAGTGACGAAGTGGAAGGGTTATGTGAAGCTTATGATATGAATATTGACGAAGTGATGGAGTGGTATAACGGTTACAATTTTGATGAATGTACACATATTTATGGTCCTAATTCCATCGTAAAAGCAATGCAACGGAAAAAATGTGAGAACTTCTGGTCACGTACTTCTTCATTCAGTTCGTTAGCTTCATATATTACAATGAATTTTGATGGATTAAAGGATGCGATTGTGCAGCTTTTGGCAGGTCAGAGAATAAAAGTACGTGTAAATACATTTGAGAATGACATGATTAGCTTTCGTCGTTCAGATGATATTCTGACTATGTTGATTCATCTGGGGTATCTTGGATATGATTCTTTAACAAAAGAAGTTTATATTCCTAATAAAGAGGTACAGGAGATTTTTGAAGATAATATAGATAATACAGGCTGGAATGACGTAATAGAGACTCTTAACGAATCAGAAGAACTTCTGGAGGCAACGCTTGCAGGTGAAGAGAAAATAGTAGCAGAGTGCATTGAGCGTTGTCATGATAGAAATACCAGTGTGTTACAGTATAATAATGAAAATTCTCTTGCATGTGTTATTTCTCTTGCATATTATACTGCACGAAAAGATTATGTTATTGTTCGTGAGATGCCAAGAGGAAAAGGCTTTGCAGATTTAGTATTTTTACCTAAAAAGAATGTTGATATGCCTGTTATGGTAATTGAGTTGAAATGGGAAAAAAGTGCTGATACGGCGCTTAACCAGATTAGAGAAAAAAATTATCCTGATGAATTACAAGGGATAAACGGAGAAATTCTGCTGGTTGGAATCAATTATGAGAAAGAACAGGGAGAAATATCTAAAAAACATTCATGCAGGATAGAACGTATATATATTGAGAATAATTAGAATACAAAATTAAGAACATAAGATAATTTTTCTGGAAGGGAAAAACAAATGAAACTAGCAAATAAAATACTTGCAGTTGCAGCCATTATTACGGTTATAGCTGCACCACTTATAATCTGTCTGGCTTTGGCGGATATTAAGGTGGAAGGATATAGTGTACGCAGATATGATATAGATAGTTTATGTGAAAAGATTGTTAGTGATAAGATGTCGATGCAGTGTGGAGATGGCACAGTATTGTCTGAATTAGTCGATATAGAGATAGATAAGTTTGCTTTGGAAGGCAGGCTTGATTCTATGGGGATATTTGAACGTATAAAAAACAGAGATATACATGCTCCGGTAATATATAAATGGAATAAGAAAGTATTGAAGGTTTTGAATGCCAAAGTTAAGAAAAAGCCTAAGAATGCAGCTATTAAGATAGAAAATGATTCATATATAGTCGAGAAAGAGAAGTACGGTAAGATTACCGATTTACAAACACTGCAGAATGCTTTAGATAAATGGTGTGCCGATGATATGAAGTTAGAATATGACGACACAGGCAGGGTAAAAGGTTTTGAAGATTATTATAAGAAACCTGAGATTACTGGGGACTCTGATAAGTTTCAGAAGCTTTTAAATAAAGTAGAGAAAGTAAGTAAACAGAAATTTAAAATCAAGTATAATGACAAAGTTTTTTATAAAGCAGGCAAACTTTCTTTTATGAAAGTCACAGATAATAAGCTGACAGCTTCCGATAAAAAAATATCAGATATTGTGAAACAGATTGATAATGACACATCTACTCTTAATCAGGAGAGGAAATTTAAGACTGTTTCGGGAAGTAAGATAACTTTACAGCCAGGCACTTTAGGCTGGAAATTAGATAATGAAAAGACCATAGAAGCTATTAAAAATAGCATTAATAATAGTGAGACAGTTGAACTGGTATGGTCAAGTAAAGGGGGATCTTTTACTAAAAAGGGTGAAGATGATATTGGAAATAAGTATGTTGAGGTAAGTCTGGAGCAGCAGAAGGTATGGTTTGTAAAAGATGGTGAGGTGGTATGGAGCAGTGATTGCGTAACCGGTCTTCCAACTGTTGAAAGACATACTAAACCAGGTGCTCATCAGATTTTATATAAACAGCGCGACAGAGTGCTTAGAGGAAGCCGGAGAGCATGGTCGAGTTTTGTAAGTTACTGGATGCCTTTTACATGGGACGGCCAGGGACTGCATGATGCCAGCTGGAGAGGCAGTTTTGGTGGAAGTATCTGGAGAAGCAGTGGCAGTCATGGATGTGTAAATCTGCCAAAATACAAAGCAGCGGAACTTTATAATCTTGTGGAACAGGGGACACCTGTACTGGTATATTGAACCGTTACCTATTCTTTTTATGATTCGAAAAGACATTCACAAAGGATGTTATTTATAGTATAATCATATATAATAGTTTTTGTCAGCATTGCACAATCTAATATAGATTTGTATAAGTTTGGCAATAGCCTGACAGATATTTATACTAAGGAGGGGTGCAGAATGGGCGAGATTCGTCTTCATGAGGGAGAATTAAATGTTATGGAGCTGCTCTGGTCTAATAAAGCTCTTGCAGCAAAAGATATTGCCAAGATAATTAAAGAGTACATTGGCTGGGAGAAAAATACTACATATACGGTTATAAAAAGGCTGATAAATAAAGGCGCTATAATACGGGAAGATCCGGGATTTATCTGTCGTGCAGATATTACTAAGGCAGAGATACAAAAAGTGGAAACTCAGGCGCTTTTAAATCAGTTATATAATGGTTCTATTAGTAATTTTATATCTGATTATCTTTTTAAATGTGAATTGTCATCTGTAGATATAGACATGTTACAAAAAATCATTTCAGACAATAAGTAATGTTCTCTTAATATCAGGTGTAGGAGAGATTACGAGGGAATATAAAGAAGGGGGATTTTATATGTTTAATGCAAAGAAAATATTAGCATTTACATTGGCAGTTTCAGTTTGTTTTTCAGGAACAGTGCTTTTTTACAATGCCAAGAATCAGAAGAAGGTACATATAAATAAAACTTCTGCAGAATTGAATATCGGGGAGTCAGTAAAACTTAATCTGAAAAATGCAGTTTCAAAAAAGATATCCTGGTCGAGTAAAGACAGTGGGATTGCCAAAGTTACAAAGAATGGTAAGGTAACAGCTGTTAAAGATGGAAATACAAAGATATCTGCAAATTATATGAAGAAGAAATATACATGCAGAATTACTGTAAAGAAAGTTGAAAAGCCTGCAAACAGTACAGAGCCTGCAAAACTTTCTACACTGGCACAGGGAACGGATATGTTAGACAGCCTTTATAATGGAAAAAATATCATTGTGAGTCCGACATCGTTAAATCTTGCACTTGGCATGGCGGCAAATGCAGCAAATGACACGGTAAAAAAACTTTTTGAAGATTATCTTGGAACCTCATCCATAGATGATTACAATGATAAGTCGCATAATTTTATGAATTATTCAAATGATGGAGAGATACTTAAGACAGCGAATGCTATTTGGTATAAGGATGTTTATGAGATAAATGAGACTTTTAAGGATACTCTTGAGAATAAATATCTGGCGACAGTCAAAAAATCAGCTTTGGACAGTTCTACGATTGATGAGGTTAATAAATGGTGTTCTGACAATACTGACAAGATGATTCCTGAAATATTAAAAGAGATAAATACGGATACAAGCATATTGCTTCTTAATGCTTTGCTTTTTGATGGACAGTGGACGACACCTTTTTCTGAGAATGCAACAAAGAAGGATGACTTTACAGGCTTTGACGGTAAGAAATCAAAGGTTGATATGATGGAAAGTGATTCTGAAAGTATTTATTATGAGAATGAATATGCGACTGCTTTTGAGAAAACTTATGGAGATAACGGCGAGTATTCATTTATTGGAATTCTGCCTAAAAAAGAGGGTGAATTTAAGCTTTCAAAACTTGACATAGATGGTTTGCTGAAGACTAAAAATACTAAATGTGTAGTTATGGTATATCTTCCTAAGTTTACTTATAACTGGAGAGAGAATATTACTGATATGCTGACAAATTCTGTGCTTGCACCTGCCTTTGATTCTAAGACAAATCCGTTATCAAAAGCTTTTAATCTGAAAGAGGGTTACAGTACATACATTTCGCAGGTAGATCAGGCATGTAAGATTATTGTAGATGAGCAGGGAACAAAGGCGGCAGCGGTAACTATGGTAAGCATAGAGACATGTGCAGCTGTTGTCGGTATGGAGTATAAGACTGTAAGATTAGACAGACCATTTGCATATCTTATCAGGGATAACAAGAATGATGAGATTCTGTTTGCAGGAAAATGCGTTATGCCACAGTAA